>NZ_QOCL01000001.1:0-300000 GCF_004006665.1 Halobacteriovorax sp. HLS | reverse complement strand
ATGGTATTCAATTTGACTATTTACTTCAAGGAACATTGTATCCTGATGTTATTGAATCAATTTCTCCTCATGAAAAAGATGGGAAATCTGTAACTATAAAGTCCCATCATAATGTTGGAGGACTTCCTGAGAGAATGAAGTTAAAACTTTTAGAGCCTTTAAGATACTTATTTAAAGATGAAGTTAGAAAGCTTGGGGAAGAACTTCACTTGGAGCACTCTTGGGTATATCGGCATCCTTTTCCTGGACCGGGCATTGGCATTCGAGTCTTAGGGGAGTTAAAGCCTGAGTCGGTAGTTAAGGTTCAGCATTCTGATCAAATACTATTTGAAGAATTAAATAATCATGGACTTTATCAATCCACCTGGCAGGCCTTAACGGTTCTCTTACCAGTAAAAACTGTGGGAGTTAAAGGCGATGCAAGAGCGTATGAAGAGGTCATATGCTTAAGAATGGTTAATAGTTCAGATGGAATGACAGCAACTTGGTCTGATATGCCAAGAGATTTTTTGACAAAGGTATCTTCTCGAATTACTAATGAAGTAAAAGGTGTGACAAGAGTTGTTTACGATATAACTTCTAAACCTCCTGGAACAATTGAGTGGGAATAAGTGTTAAAAAGCCTTCTACTATATTTCATAATTCTATTTTCAGCACATGGAAAAACAATCTATCAAGTCTCCTTAGGTTCTCCTAAGGAGTGGGTTGGTATTTCTAAATTACTTTATGCTGAAATTGCAAAAGAAATGAAGGATACTACATTCGAAATCTCTAAGATACCTTCAAAAAGAGTTATTAAAGAGCTCATTAAGGGAACCTATGATGTTGAAGTTGGGTGGCATAAAGATAATGTAAACTCTAAAGAATTGGTTTTTACTAACACTCCTATTGTTGAATTGAACTTTGCTGTAATTACTAATAATCCCGAAAAATTTAAGAATATTGGCCAGCGAGGACTCACTGGTTTAACTCTAGGCATACCAAGAGGTGCTCATTATATTCATCATAAAATTCCAGTTGATGTACGCTATGAAGTAAATAGATTAGAGCAGGCCTTCGATCTATTAGATATTGGTCGTATTGACGGAGTCGTTACGACGATTCAAAATTTTAAGAATATTATGAAAAAAAGTAGGAACAAGAAGTATAAAATTATTAATGAGCTTGGTTATATGATTAAGCTCTACCCGATGTTGGCAAAAAGAAATATTATTTTAAGAGATTCAATTGAAGTTGGATTACAAAGAATGAGAAAGAATGGAGCTTACAAGAGGATCAAAAAGAAAACAGGAATTCAATTACTAGAAAAAGATCTCCAGAACTAGAGATCTTTTTTTGTTCTAGTTTTAATTAGAATTTGAATTCGATACCTATTCCTATAGTACCATCAGAACCAAAATCTCCATTAGGCTGACCTGGTTGAGTGTAAATATATGTTCTCGCACTTTCGAATACTCTATTTTCAAAAACATTATTTATGCCATCAAGCATTGCCCCTGCCGGGTTCATAAGTGCCATTGCGAAACCACCTAGTTTTTTAGACCCAAGTAGAACTCCACCATTATCTCTGATATTTTCTTCCATTTGGTACATTGCTTCTCCCATGAGAGAACCGATGATTGGAGTAATGAGTAAATCTTGAATTGAAGGTGTTTCAGCAACTGCTTCAAAACCATATTCCCAAAATACTGTAGACATAAAAACACTATATCCAAATGACTCCATTTTGTTTAATCCTGCGTGACGAGCAACTGTATAGTAGGCAGCACCTGAAATAGGGTGGCCAATGTAATTAATCATCCATTCATCTTCATCAACTACTGGTCCTGCTTTAACATTTTCTTTCCACTTATCACCTAGGCCAGTATTAGAAATTTCTTCCTTGTCCCATTTTGTTACACTTTCTGGAAGCATCCAGAGTAGTCCAACTGCCGCTGCTCCTAGTGCAGTGAAGTTTCTAGTTTGTTTTGCAATTCTCTGCTGCTCAGGAGTTAATCCATCTAAAGAGATTGGCATTCTATATTGACCATCAACTACAATAATAGAAGAATATGGATTTTGTTCATCTTGAATACATAACTCAGAAAGAGATTTTTTATCTATATTAGGAGATTTTTTTAGACTATTTTGTAATTGGCTACATTTTTCCGTATCTCTTGTATCGATGGTGACAACTTTACCTCGGCCAAACATTCTTTCGCGCTTCTCTTTTGCTACTCGCTCATTATGCATATCTGTAGTCATCTCATTCCACTCGTGCTCATCCATATATCTTGAAATCGGATTCATGAGCCAGGGATCTATTTGCCCTTCTTCAAGCTGTCTCTTCTGAGGTTGTGTATAATCGATCGCTTCGAATCTAAAAGTTTCTTCAGATGCATAAGATGTCGATAGAACACTAGATAATAAAATCGTTGAAATCAACATTGATTTAAAATTCATATGGTTTTCCCTGCTTAGTTGTTTTACTAATTCTAGGCTCCTTTAAGAATTATTTGTACTAAAGTGAAGAATCTACAAAAGGTGTTAAAAAAATAGACATAGCTAAGTGCTTGATTTTTAAGGTTGGTGTAGCACTTTTTTATCTCATTTCAATACTTATCTAACCGATAAGTGAGTATGAAATTAAAGACACTTTTTCTAATATTTACTCTTTCTCTATATAGTGCCTGCTCAGGGCTGGGATTTAACTCTACAAGTAGGTCTTTGGCCAGTGTTAAAGAGAAGAGTTGTAACGATGTTATTAGTAATTTACTTGCCTCGAACCATCAAAAAATTTCGAAACTAAAAACTAATGGTAGACCTATTATTTTAGTCACTGATACTTCATTAGAAATGAGTAACGGTGTTGTTACAGTTGTTAAGAAAATGACAGATGAACTCGAGGAACTAGGTGTTCCATTTAAATTTATATCTCCTGAAAATGTCCCAGGCTATGTTATCAAGAATGAGAAGGCACAAGGAACGGGGATACATTATCTATCTCAAAAAAAGTTACGTGAAATACTCAAAAAAGAAAACCCTATTGCAATTCATTTGGTTACCGAAGGAATGATTGGTGAAAGTGTAAAGAATTATGCTCTACAAGAGGGGATACCTTTTTCTACATTCTACCACACGGCATGGCCTGAGTTCTTTCATGAAATGTTTAATATTCCAGTCTCTTTGGGAGAGAAGTATGTCTCTCGGTTTCATAAGTCTGCAGACACTGTGATGTCTGCTACGGATAGTATGGTTAAGCGGTTAAAAGAGATGGGAATACCTCAAGATAAGTTGAAAATAAGATCTCATGGAGTTGATATTGATCACTTTCACCCGCGAGATCGTGCTGATTTCATACCTGAGGTGAAAGAAATTTTTGAAAATAATGAAGGACCTTTTTCTCTATTTGTAGGTCGCATTTCTCCGGAGAAGAATATAGGGGATTTCTTAGATGCTGACATAGACGGAACAAAAATTATCGTAGGAGATGGTCCCTTGTTGCAAGAATACCTCGCGGCACAAAAGAATGGTCAATATAAGAATGTCATTTTTACTGGTAGGCAAGGTGGAGAAAAGTTAGCTCAATTCTATGCTGGCTCAGATGTTTTTGTATTTCCAAGTCGCTCAGATACATTTGGTCTTGTTCAGTTGGAAGCAATGGCAAGTGGTACACCTGTTGCGGGTTATCCGGTTCAAGGACCAATTGATGTCGTCACAAAAAAGACTGGTGGTTTAAATGAAAACCTTGAGCTTGCAATCAAAGAAGCGCTCACGAAGAATAGAAAAGAAGTTCGAGAATATGCTCAGAATTACTCTTGGAAGCATACTGCACTTCAGTTTATTGAATATGTACATGAAATACCAGAGCAAAAGATTGATAACTTAGGTGCCAAGATGCCTATATACCAAAAGATTCCTTTGATCACGACTTCTGGGGGAATCGTCTATGCAATAATTTATTCTATGAGTGACGAAGATTAAAGAAATAGGTGAAGCTGATCTGCTTTAGATTCTTTCTTCGTAATAATATCCCTAGTTCTATGCTGTAGAACTTCTGTTTTCGTAAATGAATCTTTAAAAGTCTGAATAACGAAGAAGCTCATCTGAGGGTAATCTTGCTTTAATGTTTTCATCTCTTCAGTAATTAGTTCAACATTGTGTGCATCATCGTCACTCATCCCAAATCTATGATGATCACTATATCCATACTTTTGAATGGCCATTTCAACAGATTCCCTAATTGCTCCACGCTTTAGATCAGCTACAGATGCATTCATATCTCCACCTGATAAAGACTCTTTAATTTTTGGATTGCTTACAGGATAGATACTTAGATAATTTGGGCTCTTAGATAAATGACCATCTTTAACTAGAAGATCGATTCCTTTTTTGATCGTCTCAGGCTCGTGTCCTCTTGCTGTAATAACTGAAATAGGTCTTTGGTTGTGAGCGGCGTGGAAGAAACAATTCCAAGATGGAGCTTTCCAGTCAAAGTCTTGTTTAAGCAATGCTTCTTGAATATCTTGAATAAAGCGTTGTTTCTTTCCTTTCACTTTATCTAAAATTTGTAGGTTTTGATCTCTAAAGTTTCTGAAACTACCATTTTCATCATTAAAATCGATATAGAAGTCTGAGAACTTTCCTGATATTCCAATCTCTCTATGATGAAGGGCAAAGTCTGAACTAGACATATGAACTTCTTGTCCAGTAGCTTTATGAAATATAACAATTGTCGTAGCGAGTGTTGCTACATTGTCATCAAAGTCAAAGAAGTAAAAACTCTTGCCCCCAAGATCGTAATTACGATCTTTCTCTATTGGTCTTTCATAGAAAAGCTCCAATTGTGACTTATTTGTTTTCTTCATCTTCTTTGCCATATTATTAAAAGCTTATCCCGTCTCTAGAATGGCCACAAGGGACCATGTAATAATTCAATAGTAAAAAACTACCTATATACTTGAAAGTATATAGATCTTGTTTCTCGATAGATCTAACTCTATCGTAATAAAGTACAATTTAATTCACTTTTAAATAAAAGTGACTTGTGTGGTGGGTGACTCTCTTAGTCCAAAGCAACAGAAGATAGATTCACCACATCCTGTGGAAAATCCTTCGTATTTATTTTACCAAGCTTATTTAGTTTATGAAAGACAGTAAAGTGAGTAAAACAAATTGCTGCAAATTCAGTCATTACTGATTTGTCTTTAGCGCACTTTTTAAAGAAATTAAGTCCTTTCTTTGTATATTTCTTATTAACGCTAATAATTTGAGCAATCTCATGGAGAGAAGCCCCTGCATCTTTCCAGTGTAAGTTTATTTTGACGACCTCTCCTGGAGCAGGTTGTGGATACTTTTGCTTTTTAGGCAAGATCTCCTGGGCCTCTGAAATAATTTGTTTGAACTCAATTGAAGAAAGAGTAATCATCTCTGAACGAGTATAGAGCTTGGGCGCCTCTACATAATTTGCATGGATTGATATTGATGAAAATATAAGTGCGAGAGTGATTAGCTTCATATAGAAGATCTATACTATAAGAATATTTAAAAATCACAAGCGTTTTATCAGAAAAAAAGAGGGGGACAAGAGATTCCTACCCCCAACAAAAATATTTACCAGCTCATCCCTGTTAAATTCATAGAAACATCAGCAGTATCTAGTTTTCCTATACCATTAATTGGAAATGCTCCTATCCAGACAAACCCATTTGTTTTGTTTGATAATTTAATTCCACTTCTTTCAAGCATTGGCCTTACTGAGTCAGACTCAACTTGAAGTTTACAAGTAGTATGATTCTTATTAATTAAAAAAATCTGCTCGATTAAACCACCCATAAACTTACAATTTTCAAGCATGTATGCAGCGGTTTCTTTAGTCATAATATCTTCTTGCGGAACTCTTTCAGTCGTTGTTTCTACCTGTCCTTGAACAACTGTTGTCGTCTTAACCTCAAACTCTTCAGAACTTCTGTTGAGTGAAGTAATCGTTGTTTCACTCGTGGCTTTAATCCCTTGGAAGCTCATTTCGTATTGAACGCTATCACCAATATTCTTTGTAGATGAAAATGTATTAGCACTTAATAAAAAGATAGAAATAAAAAACAAATTTTTCACAAATACTCCATTTTAACGATTATAGAGATAAGTATTTCACATTTTTTATAGAGTAGAGTAAATATTTTTTCATAGTCGCGTTAAGTGTTGAATAGTAAGTCTATTTGAGAGGAATTAGAGGCCAGATATCTACTAAATCAACTGACAAATTGAGCTAATTTTGCTTTAATGAACTATAAACACATTGCGAAACACACACACGACGCAAAGTATATCGAGGCATATTCCATGAGTGAGAATTCTACTCCATCATATCTTGAAACTCATCCAAATAGTTTTGTTCATCTGCACCTTCACACTCAGTATTCACTACTCGATGGAGCAATCAGACTGAAAGACTTGATCCCTGAGGCTAAAGCGATGGGGGTTCCTGCCATTGCGATGACAGATCATGGAAATATGTTCGGAGCGATTGATTTTTACAAACGTTGTAAGGCCGAAGGAATAAACCCGATTTTAGGGTCTGAGATATATTTTACCCCAGGCTCACGCTTTGATAGAAAGTCTGCTCGTAGATCGGCACGTGTCTCCAACCAAGATGAAGAAGAATCTAACCATCACATTCACCACTTAATACTTCTTGCAAAAAATAATACAGGTTATCAAAACCTCTGTAAGTTACTCTCAAGGGCATACCTTGAAGGGTTTTATTACAAACCTAGGGCCGATATAGAACTACTCAAAGAGTACTCTGAAGGATTGATTTGTACTACGGCATGTTTAAAAGGTGAGGTTGGTTATAACTTTTTTACCGGACAAGATGAGAAGGCCGTAAGAGCAATTGAAAAATTACGAGAAGTTTTTGGACCAGATGATTTCTATCTAGAGATTCAAGAAAATGGCATACCTGAACAAGCGGAAGTGAATAGAAAAGTCTTAGAGTATTCAAGAGCAAATGGCGTAAAAATAGTTGCAACTAACGATGCCCATTATATGACTCCTGAAGATGCGACAGCTCAGGAGGTTCTACTATGTATTCAAACAGGAAAGTCATTTGCTGATGAAAATAGAATGAAAATGACTTCTCAGGAATTCTATTACAAGTCTCCTGAGAAAATGCGTGAACAATTCCATTATGCGCCTGAAGCGTGTGATGCAACTTTAGAAATAGCTAGTAAGTGTAATGTTGAACTTAATTGGACTGATGAGAATGGGAATCAGATTTACCATCTGCCTGACTTTCCAATAGATACTGGTGAGACGCCGGATGAGTATTTTTCAAGATCTTGTAAAGAAGGCTTAATTGAGAGATTTAAAGGACCTCACTTTACAAAATTAGTTGCTCAGGAAAATTGGGCGCAAGAAATTGAACCGAAGTACTGGGAAAGGTTAAAGTACGAAGTTGATATGATTATTAAGATGGGGTTCCCTGGATACTTTTTAATTGTTGCCGACTTCATTCAGTGGTCAAAGGACAATGGTATTCCTGTTGGACCTGGACGAGGATCTGGGGCCGGTTCTCTCGCGGCCTATGCTTTAACTATTACCAATATTGATCCATTACCGTATAACTTACTTTTTGAAAGATTTATAAACCCTGAACGTATTTCGATGCCGGATTTTGATGTAGACTTTTGTCAGGCCGGGCGTCAAAAAGTTATTGAATATGTAACACAAAAGTATGGAACAGATCGAGTCGGTCAAATTATCACTTTTGGAAAACTACAGGCCAAGGCCGTAGTAAAAGATGTCTCTAGAGTTTTTGATCTATCATTTGCTGATGCCAATATTCTTTCCAAGTTAATCCCGGATGAGTTAGGAATCAATCTTGAGCGCGCCATTGAGATGGAGCCAAAGATTCAGGAGCTTATTGATACTGATCCAAAGATTAGACAAATTTTTACTATTTCGAGAAGATTAGAAGGTCTGTACAGACACGCAGGAATTCATGCTGCTGGCGTTATCATTACAAATAAACCTCTTGTGGAATATTGTCCTCTCTTTAAGGGCGCTAAAGGGGAGAAGGTTGTCCAGTTTGATAAGGACTTCTCAGAAGAGATAGGCCTTGTCAAGTTTGACTTTTTAGGTCTTAAAACTTTAACCGTTATCGATTATGCTTCTAAGTTTGTACAAAGAGATCACGTTGCAGATTTTGATATTGAAGAGATAGATTACGAAGACTCTAAGGTTTTTGAATTTATCGGCAAAGGAAACTCTATTGGAGTATTTCAGTTAGAATCTTCAGGGATGATAGATCTTTGTAAGAGAATTATGCCAGATAGTATTGATGATATTACTGCCATTAACGCTCTCTATAGACCAGGACCTATGGGCTCAGGAATGCATGATCAATTCGTTGAGATTAAGCATGGTCGTCAAAAAGAGCACTACCCATTTGAAGAATTAAGACCCTTACTGAAAGATACTTACGGAATTATTGTTTACCAAGAACAGGTTATGAACATTGCTCGTGTTCTTGCTGGTTATTCACTCGGTCAAGCAGATATTCTTCGTAAAGCGATGGGGAAGAAGAAAATTGATCTGATTGAAGAGCATAGAGCAATCTTCTTAAAAGGTGCAGCAGAGAGAGGGTTTGATCAAGAGATCGCAAACGAACTTTACTCATTAATGGCGAGTTTCGCTGAATACGGATTTAATAAGTCTCACGCTGTTGCCTACAGTTATATTTCTTTTCAAACAGCTTATTTAAAATACTATTATCCAGCTTGTTTCTTTGCAGGACTTCTTTCAACAGAACTGACCAATACGGACAAAGTAACGGTTTACATTAATGATGCAAAAGTTAATGGAGTTGAAGTTTTTGCTCCAGATGTAAATGAGTCTTTATGGCTTTTTAATGTAATTGGAAAGAATATTCGTTTTGGTATGGGCGCAATCAAGAATGTTGGAGAAACTGCTGTTGAAGAACTTGTTCGCGAAAGAGAAGAGAATGGACCATATAAAGGATTTATCGACTTCTGTACTAGAGTTTCCTTAAAGGCCGTAAATAATAAAGTTATTGAATCTCTAATAAAAGTGGGAGCATTTGATGAATGTGAGCAAACTTTAAATAGAAAAACGATGCTTGAAAACGCCGAGCTAGTTGTAACTTACGCTAAGAAATTACAGCAAGAAAAGGAGTTAGGACAAGTTAGTCTTTTTGATATGGGCGGATCAACTGAGGAAGGGGACGATGCATCTATTGACCCTATGAAAATGCTAGATATTCAAATCACAAATGACTTTGATGATAGAGAAAAGCTTGCTTATGAATCACAATTAATGGGGATTTATGTATCTGGGCACCCTCTAGATAGATATAGCGATATAATGGGGAAATTGGCCTCTATGGATATTTCTGCCGTAAATGATTTACCAGGTTCTGATAAAAGAGAAATGATGCTGGCAGGTCTTATCGCTGAGAAGAGAGAAATTATGACTAAAAAAGGTGACAAGATGTGCTTTGCTCAGCTTGAAGACCTTTCCGGTAAGATAGAATGTATCGTTTTTCCTAAGACTTTTGCTGAGTATGGTGATCTCTTTAATGGTGATGAGCCGCTGCTTATTAGTGGTAATGTAAACTTGGCAGAAGAGCCTAGGAAATTTTTTCCTAGCAAGGTACAATTATTAAAAGATCAGGCTGAGGATAGGGTTACTTCAATCAGGATTAATGTTAAAATGGATGAGCTTACTGAAAGTAAGCTAAATAGGTTTAAGCAGCTACTTTTAAGCTACAGAGGGTCTGTACCTGCTCATGTGATTTTTTCGAATGAACAAGGACGAGCAAGGTTACCACTTGGAGAGGATTTCTTAGTTAATCCAACTCCACAAATGGCCGCTAGATTAAATGAGCTCTTTAGTAGTAATTCAGTTCAGTTTATTGTGGATGGGAGAGTCGAAGACCCCCTACAATAAGTAATACAAGGATGGAGATAAGTGATGAAAGGAATGATCACGCTAGTTCTAGTTGTCGTACTAAATTTTCAAATTAGTGCAAAAGATGAGTTTATATCTGGTCAGGGTCGTTTTGTTTCGACTGACCATGATTCGCTAAGTTTTGTTAAGAAACAGCTTCTGTATTCTGCTTTTCAGGATGTTATCTCAAAAGAGCTTTCCTCTATGGGGCATAACTCTGAAGTTTTTTGGAGTAAGTATAATGAAAAATTTGATGCTTACTTCGCTCCAATTAAAGAAAATTTAGAAAAAACATACGGAAAGACGGAAGAGACGCCATTAACCGGTAAGCAAAAAGAGAGCTTTGAGAAAAATTTAAGGGCCAAAAAGCTTGTCTTAAAGTCTCGCTATGGAAAGTTAAATAAGGTTGTTAGTTCATACTCAATAAAGAAAATGTCTAGGTCTCCACAATATCCGAGCAGTCGCTATATGAGTGTACAGGCTAAAGTTAATAGAAAGGTACTTAATGACCTGTATTATACTTTTACTAGAGGTGGCTCAACAAGAAACTATAAGAATCTTTTTATTACAATTCATTATCGATTGAAAGATATGTCTTGGTTGGATTTGGGTGTTGAGCTAGAAAGCGATTTTACTAATGCTCTTAGTGAACATTGGAAAAGATGGTTTGAAGATAAATTCAACGGAAAAGTCTCTAATGTCATCATTACTACGGACTCAGAATACGAGAAATTAGATACTCATCTAAAAATGTTATCTGAAACGAGACTTCCTCTCAGTAATGTTACTGATGTAGAAAAAAGTTTAGAAAGTGGCGACACTAGTACAATTTTATCTGTAGAGGATGAGTTGAAAGATTCTCTTTGGCTAAAAGTTCAAGTTAATATGGATAAGATTTCTGAAAATGCTATTTTTAAAAAAAGAACATTTAAATTTGGAGGGGAGTATCTCTTATTTGATTTAAAAGCAAATAAGCTGGCCTCCCATTATGACTTTATTTCTGAAGAAGCAACTTTTGAAACTACTGATGTTCAGAAATTGAGTTCTAATACTGCAAGTTTGGTTTATAGACTACCTGTGGCCAAGTGGCAGGAGTTGGCCAAGGAAGTTACTCACTTTCCATTGGGAGTGCAGAGCTTTAACTTGGAGGTTTTTGGAGCGAGCTCTGTTAAGCAAATTGAAGAGGTTCAAAAGCACCTAGCGACTGTCGGTCTTACGAATAATCTTAAATTAAATTTAGAATCATTCAATAGAGACAGAGCTGTTGTGAAGCTATTCTATAAAGGAAATATTGAAGAGCTTAAGACGACCATATTAAAATCTAAAAATATGGAAGTTGATAAGAAGAAAGTCATTATTTTTAAAGATGAGTCGAATCCTTTTGCAATAAATTTGATGGATAAGATGTCATCTGAAAAATCTATTAACTCAAATGGACAAGGATAGGTCATGAGAACGAGCGCTATTTATAAATCTCTAGTAGGTTTCTTAGTCGTTACAGTTTTAGTTTCTTGTAGTCTAGGGACAATAGAGCGTAATCCGCATGGAAGAACTCCTAGAGTAGAACAAAGAAGACACTTTAATGGTGTAAAGAAAAAGGTCGCTCTACTTACTTTCTTTAATGAATCTCCTTATGGAGGTGAAGATTTAGGAATTACAGCGACTGAAGAATTTCGCCGAGAAGTAAATAGACTAGGTGAGTTTGTAGTTGATCCAATGGCGAATAAGATTTTTGGAAGCTCCAAAGAGATTTATGCTGGTGGAGGAGTCAAGCTTGTTCAGTTATCAAGAAAGGCCAAGGTTGCAGGTGTTAATTTTGTTGTATTTGGTAGAATTGTCGATGCTAGGATTCGAGAAAAGGCAGATGAAATAGGTCTTGTCAGAGAAACTAAGGCATACGCCGAAGCTAAAATTGAAATAAGAATATTTGATGTAAATGGGAATAAAGAAGTCTTCACGGATACAATAAAAGCATTCACTGATGATTCTAGTTATAGATTTTTTCAAGGAGATCGTGATAGTAAGCTCGAATATAGAAGAGACTTATTACGTTATGTTGTAAAAGTTGCGATTAGAAAATCTATTGGGAAGATACTAAGTGTTTCTGAGAAGCTTGATTGGGTTGGTAGAGTTGCTAAAATTATGGGGAATAGGATCTACATTAATGCCGGAAGATCTTCAGGAATTAATATAGGCGATATTTTAAAAGTGATGGCCGAAGGCCAGGAGATTTTTGATCCTGAGACAGGAGCAATGATCGGAGTTTCAAAAGGTGAAGTGAAAGGTACAATTGAAATTGTAGAATTCTTTGGGCCAGATGGCGCCATTGGGATGCTTCACTCAGGTGGGACTGTTCACGAGAATGATTTTGTTCAACTTTATTAGGATTTAAGTTTGTTCTACGATTTTTTTAAATTCATGGCCTTTCGATTAGACGCAGAAAAGGCCCATGAGTTATCCATTAAAACACTTTCAATGTTTCCACATGCAAGCTCAGAGCTCTTTGGTGGGGATATTCCACATTCCAAAAGGTATCAAACAAATTTAAATTCTATGCAGTGGAATTTTCCAGTTGGCCTAGCCGCCGGTCTCGATAAGAATGCTAAGGCCGTAGACTTTTTTGCAAAAATTCCATTTGGTGCTATTGAGGTGGGAACGGTAACTCCTCTTGCTCAAGAAGGTAATGAAAAGCCTAGACTCTTTCGTCTTTTAGAAGAACAGTCATTACGTAACTGCATGGGATTTAACAATGCGGGAAGTGAACAGCTATACGAGAATATTTTAAATAGTAATAAGTTAGATAAAGTACTCGGCGTAAACTTAGGTAAGAATAAAATTACAAGTGCTGAAGATGCAAAGCTTGATTACTTAAAACTATTTCAAAAGTTTAAGGATATTTGTGACTATTTAGTGATTAATGTTTCTTCTCCTAATACTCCAGGGCTCCGTGACCTACAAAGACATGAGAGCATGAGAGAGATATTTGAAGCACTAGAACAAGAGCGTAAAGTTTGCACTACACCGTTATTTATAAAAATTTCACCGGACCTTCCTCTTGAATCACTTGAAGGTATTGTTGAATTAGCAAATGAATTCTCATTATCTGGAATTATTGCGACCAATACAACAATAATGGAAGAGAAAGGGATAGGGGGAGTTTCTGGAAAGTTACTTACTGAAAAAGCTAAAATAGTAAGAAATCGATTACTTGATATATCAAAAGAGCATTCAAATCTTGATATAATAGGTGTCGGTGGAATTTCTGGCTTTGATGACTTATGGGACTTCTGGAAATCAGGAGGTAGAGCGGTACAGCTTTACTCATCTTTCATTTACCAAGGGCCGAAGGTTCTCTTTGATATTAAAGAGGGAATTGATAAGAAGTTTCAAGAAAATAAGCTGGAGTGCTTGGAAGATCTCTTTATCAATATTCAGGATATAAATTAATTATAAGTAGCTCGGCCTTTGATCGTATTCAATTGGATCTGCCAGACCTGCTTTTTCAAAACCTCTTAATCTAAGAGCGCATGAATCACAGATTCCACAGGCCTTGTCATCACGGGCATAGCAAGAGTATGAAGATATTAAAGGAGCATTCAACTCAACGGCCTTAAGAACAATTTCTTCTTTTTTCATATGAATAACAGGGGTTACTACGGATATATCTCCATCTTTAGTACCTTCTTTTATGAGAGCATTCACTGCTTGATAATATGATGGTCTGCAATCAGGGTATCCTGAAGAATCTTCATATACAGCGCCGATATAGATTTTCTTTCCACCGACAACTTCACACCAAGAAACGGCCATCGCAATAATATGTGTATTTCTAAAGGGAACATAAGAGTCAGGGATTTCGTCACTGTCTCCTTGATAATTTTTAACATCAATAGTGGAGTCAGTAAGCGAGCTTCCACCAATTTGACTTAGAAAGCTCACATCAATTACTTTACGTAGTTCTAAAGGGACATTATAGAAATCAGCAATTTCATTAAAACACTTAAGTTCACGATCTTGAGTTTTTTGTCCGTAATTCAGATGTAGAAAGGCCATATTCTCATGATTCTCATGGGCCATGGCCGCAGTCACTAAAGAGTCCATTCCACCACTAACTAAAACAACTGCTAACTCTTGGGACTTCTGTGACATTTTTCTACCTCTGTATTTTTTAGGCCTTTTCAACTCTCGCTTTTATGAAAGTTAAAAATTCTTCCGTTTTTGCGAGAGCACGGGCCTTCTTCTCGTCTAATGTGCCTTCAGTTTCTTGAATCATAATATAGAACTTTATTTTCGGTTCTGTACCAGATGGGCGCATGTAAACTTTTGTTCCATTCTTAAAGTTGAAACCTAAAACATTACTGCTCGGTAGGTCAAGTTTAGTAGTAGTTAAGTCTGTAAAATTTTTAGATTTTTGGGTCTTGAAGTCCTCTAAATAGCTAATTTCGTCACCACATAGAGTCTTCTCGTCATATGTTCTAAAGTCTTCCATGATACGTGCAATTTTCTCAGAACCTTCTTTGCCGTAATAATTTATATTTAATAGAGTCTCATGTGAGAATCCATACTCTTCATAAATTTTGTCAAGAGCATCAACTAGGTCCATGCCCTTAAGTTTATAATAGAGGCATATTTCACTCAATAGAGTGATTGAACTTACACCATCTTTATCTCTTACATACTCATGATTGAGGTATCCAAAAGATTCTTCAGTAGCAAAAACAAAGTTTCGTTCAGGATTCGTTTTTTCGATTTGATTCATCTTTCCACAAATCCACTTGAATCCAGTTAAAGTATTTTCAACTTCAACACCAAAACTCTGAGCTATGACATCCTGAAGAGGAGTTGTAACAATCGTTTTTACAAAGTATGGGTTACTCGGCATCGTTGCCTGCTCTTGTAGGCTCTTCAACATGTAGTGAAGCATTACAATACCTATTTGATTCCCGTTAAGATAAACCATTTCACCATCGTGCTTAAAAGCAAGACCGACTCGATCAGTATCTGGGTCAGTACCCATTGCTATATCAGCACCTGTATCTTCCATTAACTTTACAGCAAGGGCCAACGCTTCAGGATTCTCTGGGTTTGGTGAGCTTACAGTAGGGAAGTCTTGATTAGGAAGTTTTTGCTCTTCAACAACTTGAACGTTTGAAAAACCAATATTTTTTAGCGCTGTTGTGCAAGGAAGGTAACCAGTACCATGGATTGGAGTGTAGACAATATTTAATTTATCCCCTTTTTCCTGACACATCTGTGGTCTTACTGTTTTTGACCCAATAGCGTCGTAGTATGCATTTTCAACATCTTCACCAACCCAGTGGATTAGTCCTTTAGAAACACCTTCTTCAAAATCCATAGTATTGATTGTTGAGAAATCTGAAATAGATAAGAAGTTATTTATGATATTCATATCATTTGGAGGAGTAACTTGAGCGCCATCATTCCAGAAAACTTTGTAACCGTTATACTCTGGAGGATTGTGGGAAGCTGTAACCATCACTCCGGCCTGTGCTTTGTGATGTCTAACAGAGAAACTTAAAAGTGGAACCGGATTTAGTCTTTTATAAATATATGCATGAATACCATTTCCTGCAAAAACAGATGCGACCTCTTTAGCAAATTCAAAAGAAAATTTTCGAGAGTCATAAGAAATTGCAACTTTAAATTCTTTTAGACCTTCTTCTTTACCAGAGCGAATCACTTCATTAGAAAGTGCTTGAGTGGCCTTTCTAACAGTATAAGTATTTATTCTATTCGTTCCTTGACCAATAATACTTCTTATTCCACCAGTTCCAAATTCTAAGTCTTTATAGAATCTTTCAGTTATTTCTTTTTCATCATTATTATCTAAGAGAGTTTGAACTTCTTTTCTTGAACTCTCATCAAAGTAGTCATTTGTTGCCCAGGCCTTTGCCCTTTCGATTGGATTGTGCTCCATGTCTATACTCCATTATATATATTGATTTGAATATTTTTTTAAAGGGTGATTCTGCCATTAATATGGAGGAGTGACAAGAAATGACGTGATGCATACTCCTGAAATCATTAAGAAACTTTAATCATGCTTTTGAAAATAAATGGCCAGCGACAAAAAGCTGATATAATAGTAAAATTAACTAGATAAGTTTGAGAATTTATAGAAAGGAGATATTCATGGCCAATAAGGATATGAAACACGAAAAGAATGTTCCAGGTGCATGGTTTTGTACTGACCCTGATGATGATAACGGTGAAGGTTGTATCGCATGTAACGTTTGCTACACTGGGGCACCTGACTTTTTTGCGGAAGATGAAGATGGAAATGCTTACATCATGAAGCAGCCAACTACTGACGACGAAATCGAATTATGTGTTGAGCAAATGGAAGCTTGTCCTGTTGCTTCAATAGGTAATGACGGTTAAATCCAATTAGGGCCAGAGTTCTGGCCCTTTATTATTTCATAATTTCTCCTTAATTTTTGTTATTTTATCTATTCCCTTATATTTTTTCACACTATCTATTGTATAATTTAGCTCATGAATTTAATTGAGCGCCTTAATACAATTTCAAGAATTGACCAAAAACTTAGTGGGATTGACTACTTAAGAGCTTTGGCGATCAATCTCTCAAAAGAGCTGAATGTAAAATACGCATTAATTGGTAGACCTGTTGAAGAAACGAAAGTTCTTACGGATGTTACAATTGTTGACGCTCAAGTCGTAGATAACTTTGAATATAATTTAGCGGGTACTCCTTGTTTAAATGTACTTTCTGGAAAGAGGGTGTGCTTACATGCAAAGAATGTAGCAAACTTATTTCCTGAAGATCTTCTCTTAAAAGAGATGGGTGTAGAAGGTTATGTTGGAGCTCCCATTTTAACAAATGATGGAGAACTCTTAGGACTCATTGTTCTTCTAGATAGTAAAGAACTTGAAAATGAAGATAGCTTAAAAACAATTTGTGAATTCTTTGCTGCTCGTATCGCAAGTGAATTCTTTAGAATGGAAAGTGAGTCAAAGCTTATTTCGATTAATAATGAGCTTGAGTCAATAATTGAAGAGAGAACTCTTGAGCTCGAAAGATTAACGGAGCAACTGCAAAGAGATAACTCTTCTTTAGAAAAAGCTCTTGAAACTAATAATAAGCTTATGGCGACTATATTCCACGATATATCAAACCCACTATCTGTAGCTGCCTTAGAGGTTCAGCGCTTAGGTCACAGAGAAGGGGATAAGCTTAAAAAGAGTATTCTTAATATTGATTACTCAGTCGATCAAGTTGTAAAAATTATTAATAATGTAAAAGAAATTTTTTCCGGCAATAGTAATTTGGAATTTAAAACTCTTAAAGTTTCGGATGTTATTAAGTATGCAGAGTTTATTTTCGATCACAAACTAAAGAGTAAAGATATTCAACTTTTGGCAAATGAAAGTGATAATAATGTAGAAGTTAAAGTTCATGAAACAATCTTTTTAAATTCGGTATTTAATAATTTCATTTCTAATGCAATAAAGTTCTCTGATACAAATAGTACAATTCGAATTTCAACAACTAAACAAAAAGGTAGAGTTCTCCTAAATATTCAGGACGAAGGAGAGGGAATTTCTGAAAAGGTAATCCAAGCTATAAATAATAATGAAAAAGTTCTCTCTACTAAAGGCACTTGTGGAGAAGTTGGAACAGGACTTGGACTAAGTCTGACAAAGAATTATCTAAGTAAAATGAACGGTCATTTCACAATCTCCAAAAATGAAATAGGAACACTTA
The DNA here is from genome assembly GCF_004006665.1 of Halobacteriovorax sp. HLS. NCBI lineage: Bacteria > Pseudomonadati > Bdellovibrionota > Bacteriovoracia > Bacteriovoracales > Halobacteriovoraceae > Halobacteriovorax > Halobacteriovorax sp. HLS. The sequence continues at coordinate 282,305 of NZ_QOCL01000001.1, read as the reverse complement.
TTTCAATCGATCTTCCACAAGGCTAGAGATAATTTAAATCTATAGAAAAAATTTATTTCGCAATGGCCAAGACTGAGTTAAAATTCTAGGTACTTATATTTTAAAAACAAAAACTAATCCGAGTTATATACTCAGGAATCAACTAGGGGTATTAAGTGAATCCAACTAATGTTCAATTGGTGGGAACTATTCTGTTTGCAGTTGCAGTTCTCCACACTTTCATGGTCTCAAAATTTGAGCATCTTGCTCATAAATATCCAAAGGGATCAATTGGTGAAAATATCTTTCACTTCCTTGGAGAAGTAGAGGCCGTATTTGGTATGTGGGCCGCGATCCTCATCATTTATATGTCTTCAACAGAAGGTCTTATGGTTCTCGGTGGAGCTGATGGGCATACTGTAGTAGGTGGAGCGATTCATTACCTTGAATCATTAAATTATACTGAGCCTGCTTTTGTTTTTGTTATTATGTGTATGGCCGGTACTAGACCAATAATTCTTTTTGCTGAAAAAATTATTCTATCTATTTCAAAGCTAATTCCTCTTCCGGGGAAAATGGCCTTCTATGTTTCAGCACTTGTTGTTGGTCCAATTTTAGGGTCTTTTATCACTGAGCCTGCTGCGATGACTGTTACAGCATTAATTCTTCTAGATTACTTCTTCTCTGGAAAAATGAGTAAGAAGTTTATGTATGCGACTCTTGGTCTATTATTTGTTAATATCTCAATCGGTGGTACGCTAACTCACTTTGCTGCACCTCCAGTTCTTATGGTTGCTGGTAAATGGCATTGGGGTATGATGCATATGCTTACAAACTTTGGTTATAAAGCTGTAATCGCAATCCTAATTTCTACTAGTCTTGTTGCAATAATTTTTAAGAATGAGCTAAGTGGTGCTCTAGAAGTTAAAGAAAAGCACACAAATGAAATGGTTCCAACATGGTGGATGACTCTTACTCATCTGATCTTTATGGCACTAGTTGTTTATACAGCTCACCACATGGTATTTTTCATGGGATTATTCTTATTCTTCTTAGGGTTTGCAACAGTAACTCAAGAGTATCAAGATGAAATTAAATTAAAAGAATCATTACTAGTTGGTTTCTTTCTAGGTGGTCTTGTAACACTTGGTTCACTTCAAGCTTGGTGGCTACAACCAATTCTTCAAGGAATGGGCGATATAGTACTATTCTTTGGTGCTACAGCTCTTACAGCTATTACTGATAACGCTGCATTAACTTATTTAGGTTCACTAGTTGATCTAACTGATTCAGCTAAATATAATCTTGTTGCTGGTGCAGTTGCTGGTGGTGGTTTAACAGTTATTGCCAACGCTCCAAACCCTGCAGGTTTTGGTATCTTAAAAGGCTCTTTTGGTAAAGAAGGTATTAGCCCTCTAGGTTTATTAATGGGGGCCATTGGTCCGACTATTATAGCTATGATTTGTCTTGAAATTCTTCCATCAATCGGTGGGGGACACTAGAAAATATAAGGCCTTCTTTTGAAGGCCTTTTTTTTTTACTTAACTTCCATTCTCCATTCGTGCTTATCTTCTAATCTACCTTCTTGGAGAGCTAGAAGAGTCTCTTTGAGTTTGCTGCTAACAGGACCAATAGGATTTTTTACTTCCCAAGTATTATTCGTGCAGTCTCCAAAGAGTCCAATTGGAGTTATGATTGCCGCCGTTCCACAAGCAAAACATTCAGTACAACTACCATCTTCAATTGATGATAGAAGTTTTTCAATTTCAAATTTTTCTTCTGAAACTTCGTAACCTAGGTCCTTTGCGATAGTTATGAGAGAGTTTCTTGTTATACCATCAAGAATTGTATCTTGAATTGTTGGAGTAACAATTTTTCCATCAATAACTGCAAAGAAATTCATTCCAGACATCTCTTCGATATACTTCTTCTCAAGACCATCGAGCCACAGGGTTTGTTCATAACCTAAGTCTCTTGCTTTCTTAGCAGAAATTAAAGAGCCTGCGTAGTTACCACCTGTTTTAGCGTAGCCCATTCCTCCTGGACTAGCGCGAATGAATTCTCTTTCAATAAGTACCTTTAAAGCTTCATTTTTAAAGTAGGAGCCAGACGGTGAAGCAATGACCATAAATTTATAAGAGTCACTAGGTTTGATTCCAAGACTATTTTCAGTCGCTATCATAAAAGGCCTTAAGTAGAGTGATTCTCCAGATTTTGTCGGTATAAAGTCAGTTGAATACTCGACTACAGATCTAACAGCTTCCATATATAGTTCTTCAGGAATATCTGGCATTGCCATACGTTGAGCAGACAAATTAAATCTCTTTGCATTCATCATTGGTCTAAATAGGTAAGGTCCTTTCTCTTCAACATGATAGGCCTTCATACCTTCAAATATTTCTTGACCGTAGTGTAGTACTTTACAAGTAGGGTCCATAACTATTGGCGCATAAGGAAGTAACTCTAGAGGAGACCAAACACCATCTTTGTAGTCGGTCACGGCCATAATTGGAACTATTGTTTTTCCAAAGCCAATTTCGGTAGGGAGAGTGAAGTTGGTTAAGGCATCAATGGCCTTAGGGTCTATTTTTATTGTCATAATCTTGTCCTTTATTAGGGCAATTTATAACACTAAAATCATCTTTCGTAATGAAGCGGCTTGTTAGTTAGAGAACCTCTAACTTATTGAAAAAATGGAGTTGCTTCGGAAAAAGAACTATCTTCTATATTAACAGGGACACTGCGCACATTAGTACCGTTGCTAAATGTTGAGAAAATAGTGTCATTTGTATTATCGTCACCTGTTCCACTGACAAAGTTTTCTTGAATAAACAATGTAAGATCGTCTCCAGTACTGGCGGTTATGCTTGAGGCAGTTTGATTAAGTACTCTTGAAGATTTTTGACCAGTATCGCCTGATCTTGTGAGGTAGGCATTATTAGAAACAACAGTTCCAATATAAACTTCATGGTTTGCTCCATCAACACCTGTCTGTACAGTTAAAGCAGAGATAGTATTAATTGAAGGAGTTAAAGTATTTACAGGATTTTGTAAAAATCCTGACGCCAATGTAGAGGCCGTATTTCTATAAAGAACTAATTGGTTTGAAGTATTAGTTGCCGCAACATAGTTGAAACCATTTCCTGTTCTAGCACCTGAGACATCCACTCTACTAACAGTAGCGCCAGCAAAAATCGTTGAAACACTTGCAGATTGAACTGGAGCTCCACCCGATGGATCTATACTGTACATATGATGTGTTCCAAGAATTAAGTCTTTAATCACCAGAACTATATGTGCACTATCCGAATCGTATGCTGAATAAAGATCACTTGCGGCAGTTGTTACAATACTCGTTGCAGAAGTTGTTGCTCCACCGGCCGTTCCAATTGCTGCATATTTGAAGGAAATATAGTCAGAGTTATTAAAGTCGATATATGGTAGATACCAATTGGTACCATTCGTTGTGATTCTCCCAATTTTAGCTGTTACTTCATTTATATCAAATGAGTCTATTGTTGCTAAAGTTGCTCGATCGATTCTTCTTACTCTCATAACAGAAGTAGGAGTAACGAAGAAGTCAGCTTCTTCGATTCTATAGGCAACCCAAATTGATGTTGCATCTCCAACAATACTTAAGTCCAAAGGAACTTCTGACGCATTAGAGGTTGTATCAGAATTGAAAGTGACAGTATCTACTCCCGTTGTATACGCACCTGTAGTAGCATTATATTGATTTTGAGTGACTGTAATTTGATTAGTAGAACTTGTTACAATATATTGATCTAGTCCATCCATCCAAGTTGCATGTTTGGTATTTGTTGAAGCGATTGCTAGTTGATCAGATTCTCTCACTGTGACAAAGTTCGATGCTCCTCCAACCCAAGGGCCTACGACTCCACCTGTACAGTCTGCAGGATTACCAAATCCATTATCACCGTAACAAAGTCTAAGACACACAACTGCTCCATCCGTAAGTCCACCTGAACCTACGTTAGGAGACCAATTTATCGAAGCGCTTGTTGCTCCTGAAATATTTGCGTATGTTCCATCACATGCCACATCTGATTGCCATTGATAGACGATAGTATCGCCATCGGCGGTAGAAGCATCACTAAATGCGCCAGAGTGAGAAAGTGAAATACCTGTTCCTTCGCTAACGTAGTTTACGGAAGTTAGAGCAGGGGATGCTGCACCACCTGTAAGGATTGGAGCAGGGTTTACGTTGGTAATTGTTAATGGAAAAATTTGAGAAACACTACTTGCACCTAAAGTATCTGGTGCATCTGTTACAGTAACTCTAAAGTTTACACTGGCTGATGCGGCTCCTGTTACGGCCGACTCTGGAACTGTAAAGCTTGCCGACGTTGTAGCAACCGGATCTGTTGCCGTTGATCTTGTTACAACTGTTGAGGCCGCTGCTGTTTGATATGCCCCTGCAACTGCGTCATAGTATTCCCAAGTAATAGTGTAATCGTCTCTTTCAGGTTCAGAAATACTTACTTGGAAAGCGAGAGTATCGCCTTCATTTGCAGCTGCAATTGAAGCTGTATTATCGCCAGTGTCATAGATATAACTATTTGTGAGTGGGTTTGCAACAGCAACTCCGGTGAGAACATTTTGAAATGTTGGCGCGGTTGTTACTTCTGTTGGAGTTACGAGCCAAGTTAGAGTACTAGATGTTAGTGCTGTAGAATCAGTCGCAGTTACTTGTACTGTATAAACAGCGGCAGGGTTAATAGAGCCTGCATCTCCAAAGTAATTAAAAGTAATTGCACAAGTGTATTTTCCAGCAGTAGCATCTCCTAATGCTCTTGTACAATCTGGAGTTACAGTTGTTGAATCAAGAGGCATATTAGAGGCTCCATCTACTGGAGAAGAGTTGATTGTATAGTTGATAGCAAAGTCTGCTGCATTAGCGCTACTTTGATCTTTATCCTCAACTGTAATTGCAAAGTTAGCAGCTCCACCTTGAACAATAGATGCTAAGGCAGTACTGGAACCTGTATCAATCGAGATTGTAGGAGCAGTATTAAGAGCTTCTACGTTAATATCCCATTCTTGTCTTGTTACTTCTGGGTTAGAGCCAAAACTTGTATTGTAGACAACGGCCTTTACTTTATTTGTAGTAGGGGCCCCAGCAAAACTAATCGCAGTGCTATATGAAAATAAACATGCTTCAGAAGCTAGTCCACTAAATGGTATTCCAACAGGTAGAGCAGGTGATAGAGGAGAATCGGCAGAATCTAAAAATACAACTTTATAGTCTGATGCTAGGCCTGGACCGACTCCAGTTTGTTGTAAACAGAAGTCTTGACCACCGGCGAAGCCAGTTACTGTCATCAATGTTCCACGAGAATCATTAGTACCATTCATGGTAAAACCATTCAGGGCATATGAAGTCGCATTTAAAGCATGGAATGTATTTATAGTACTCGGAGAAGAAGCGACAGAAAAACCTGTAAATGAAGGAGAAGTGACATCAAGGTTCCAAGTTTTTGAATCATAGACTGTCCCGAGACCATCACTGATTTCAAGATAAATATTATAAGTTCCTACACCTAGAGTGCTTGGATTTAAATTTAAAGAAGGAACTGTATTTGAAAATGGACCTAATGTTTCTGAGGCATCTAAGAAATCACCATCACCATTAGTATCTTGATACCATGTAGAAACAAAACCAATTGAATTAGGATTATATACACTTGAAGTAAATGGAAGACTTGTAACGGAAAGATCGCTTGAGGTTGTTAGAGGTAGTGTTGTCGACGGGGAAACTGATGTTAAAGAAGGATTTAGAGGTGCACTTGCTCCTGAGCTAGATGCGGCCCCTTTAGCTGTCTTATCTCCACCGACGTCTCCAGCGACGCAACCATAGAAAAGTGTGAATAGTAGTAAATAGTTTAAAATTTTCATATTTAGCTTATCTTCCTGAGTAGCTTCTCGGTTAAATAAATTGAGATATTTAATCCCTTTATTTATTTTAAACCTGTGTAAATGCCTCAAATGTTTGATTTTTTGAAAAAATCTTTTAATTACAAATGGTTATAGATTTTTAAGTGACAACTAAATAGGAGATATTTTTTTATTTTTTTTTAAAAGTGACAATTTTTTTAGGGCTATAAAGGATTGATAATTGGATGTATCATTGTAATTACATATGTTTAGATTTGTACTTATTTACTTTATTTTTGGAACCCTAGCTTTTGCTCAAAATGCAAAAGGCATCTTTAGTATTGTGGTAGAAGGTAAGAGATCAGAGCTCTCTTATATTAAAAAGCGCTCAGAGCTAAGTATGGCCAGAAGTACAAAGTACTGCCGTGGCTCAATGATGCCTAAAGCAGCAGGGAAGTGGTCTTGTAAAAGCTCGGCACCTAAAGTCAGTAGTTGTGTTCTAGAGTATAAGTGTCAATTTGTTAATAAGTCATTTAATCGTTTAACTGAAACTAGAAGAATTCGTAAGCAATTAAGCTCAATGCCTGCGGTTAAGAGTAAGTATTCTATTACATTGATATACGAAGATAAGAAAGAAGTGATGAAGCAACTTGGTGGCGGGAAGTTTGTAGTAGACTCTGCTAAGCACTCCCAAAAAAGTTTTTCTCATCAAAAGTTAGCAGCTTCTTCGAAAACTTATTCAAGTGGAAATCCATCTAAAAAAATCTCTCAATCGAAAAAGAAAGCTCGTTCGACTCAAAAAGTTCAAGCGCCTAAGAAATCAGCTAAGGCAAAGAAAATTGAGCAAGAAGAGCTTGCTGAGCTTGCAGCACTTAAAGAAGAAGACTTTAAAGTAGAGCATCAATCTAAAGAAGAAGAATGGGTTTTAGAAAAGAATAAGAAAACAGATGGTCGTGAAGAATATCAGCTTTATAAGAAAGATGAAAAATATAGTGATCAAGAAAAGGCCCCGACTGGAGAGAGAAATCAGTGGACAAGCTTTGCTCTGAGCTACATTTCTGTTTCTGATAGTTTGGATAATTCACTAGCAACCTTTGATGCCGCATGGACTCCTTTTATGTGGTTTTCAAATTCATGGGGTTTAAGAGGTCAGCTTGGGGTTCATCAGTTTAAACTTTCTGAGACTGCGACAACGCTTGAGGAGTCATTTCTTATTTATGATATAGGAGGGTTTGGACTCTATAGAGTAGGAAATCTCTTTGCCGAGTTAGGTTTTGGATTACAAAAGTGGAATAACTCCACTGGAGATAGTTTTAACTCATTATCTCTAGGAGCTGGATATATTTTTGAGTATTATAAATTTAAATATATTGACAGGATTCAGGTCGGTTTCAGTAGTGTGAGTAATGAGATAAGCACAAAAGAATTTAGGCTTTCAATGGGTCTTTCTTTTTAGCAGGGAGTTGTATGAAAATCTTCTTTGTTTTGCTTTTTTCATTTAATATCTTTGCCATTAATTGTAATGAAAGCTACACGCCGCAGCCTCGTAAGTTTGTTGAGCAACAAAATATTTCACTGAACTTAAGTTCTAATATTTATAAGCAATCAAATTTTCTCTTTTTTGATAAAAGTGGAGAATATGGAAAATACGTCACTTTAAATATTCCTTATGAACCAGTTCTAGATATATTTAAACAACTAAAAAAATTTCATCCAACTTTGAACAATAGAGGAGAGGCCCATATCACAGTGATTACGCCTGTCGAGTATCAGTGTTTTTTCAATAAGCATGGTATATCAATTAATCAAATAAAAGAAGTTGTAGAAGATTGGAATCAATCTAGTTTTAAAGTGTTAAGTATAGGAAATGGATATAAAGACTTAGATGACACCTTCTTTATAATAGTAGATAGTGCCGATCTTATTGCTTTAAGAAAGAAGCTCTTAACACTACTTCCCGAAAATGCGCGGTTTGACCCAGTTAAATTCTACCCACATATTACTGTAGGTTTCACTAGCCGAGACTTTCATGAGTCTGATGGGGTCTTTAAAAATGAAAAATTCTCTAAAGACAGTCGTTTTAATTTAATAGTGAAGTAAGTTTAATGGTGCACCCGACAAGGATTGAACTTGTGACCTTTCCGATGTCAACGGAATGCTCTCCCACTGAGCTACGGGTGCAAAAAGAATAGGAAAAATATAAGAAAGATTTAGGTTTGTGTCAATTTATGATTTTCTTGCACTGTGTCTTTTTGTGTAAATGGCTTGATATCCTTAATATTACTTAGCTAGTAGTTATTTTTAAGCTATAACTAGCTCTATGAAAAATAGACTCGACGTAGGGCTACTTGGCCTATTAAAAAATCAATTTATTGAATTTCTTCCATGGTATTTAAGTGCGTTTGTCGCACTATATGGAACTCATTATATTCAAAGTGAGTTGCCATTTTTAGCAAAGCAGTTGGCCGATTTCGTTATGAGTGAAACGGGTAAAATTAATACAATTCAGTTCGTTTATCTCTCATTAGGAATAATTGTTTTTAGAACTTCCTCAAGGCTACTCTTTTTCTACCCAGCTCGTGTGCTTCAAAAATTTCTAAGAATTGAGGCCATAAGAAGATTAGAAAGTGCTAATCCAATTCGTTACAAGAAGTTTAGTGCTGGACAACTATTTCAAACTGTCGGTAATGATCTCGAAGAAGTCAGAGCATTAGTTGGCTTTGCTCTTTTACAAGTTGCAAATATTATTATCGCGATGAGTGTTCTTATTCCTAAACTTTCAAAGTTTAACTCAAAGCTGCTATTGGCATTGCTTCCTGTTTTTGTTTCGTTTGTATTTTTCACCATTATTGTAAGTCGAAATAAGAAGTACTATAGAAAAACCCAAGACTTGCAAGGTGAAGTTCAAAACTTCATTATGGAATCCTATACTGGAAAGAAAACTATTAAGAATTATCATTCAGAAGATTCTTTTATAAAGTTATTTGAAAGACATTCTTTTTCTGAATTATATAATTTCTATAAAGCAGGTAACAATATTGCTTTCTCTATCCCTTTAGTACCTCTCGGTGTCGGCATCTCGTTACTGTGGGGAGCTTATATTATTAAAATGGAATCCCTGGGAGCATCCTCCCTTATATTATTTTCTGGTTTCGTATTTCTCTTTTTAGAGCCGATGATGTTTCTTTCATGGATAGGGGTCGTCTTTGCAAGGTCTGCTGGAGCTTGGTCAAGAATTAAGGAACTTATGACTTCAATTGATAGACCTTCCGAGCAAGAAGTTAAAATGAAGAGAGTAAACTCAAACTTAGAAGATAGTAAGTTCAATATAGAATTTTGGGATGAAGAAATTCTTTTGGATTTACCTAAAAATTCGTGGAACGTATTTGTCGGACAAACTGGCTGTGGTAAAACTGAAGTCATTAAGCAAGTCGCAAGTATTTTAAGGCTTCGTGGAAAATCTATTTCTTACGTAGCTCAAAACCCTTACCTTTATAATGACTCTATAAGGTCTAATATTTTCTTAGGTAATGAGGTGACTAAAGAAAAAGAAGATCAAGCTTATGATCTATTACAGCTCTTTGGATTAGATTATTTGGAATCGACTAGAAGCGGGTTATTTGATCTTGAAGTAGGAGAGCATGGAAAACGTCTCTCTGGCGGTCAGGCAAAGAGATTATGCTTAGTCAGAAGCCTCATGTCTAATGGTGAGATCATTATATGGGACGACCCTTTTTCCTCTGTCGATTTAATTTTAGAGAAGCAAATTTTTTCTAAACTAAAAGATCATCCTCTATCACAGAATAGAACTTTTGTTTTAAGCTCTCATCGCTTAACAACTGTAAAGCTTTCTAACTATGCTATCTATCTAGATAAAGATTTAGGTCTTGTTGATAATGGTTATATTGAAAATATATTAACAAATGAGTCAAAAATATATGAATACTTCAAAAATCAAATGGTCTAATTTTTTAGCTTTTAAAGGAGCTTATCTTCTTTTAGCATTTATTGGACTATGTTTAATTATATCTGCTGCTTTAGGTTCTTTTGTTCCTTCAATGATTGCCGACTTGTCTGCAAGCTATGATCAGGAAGAACTCTTTTTTCAAAGTATAAAAAACTTATTTTATCTTTTTTTGGGTGTTTATTTTAATAGAGCATTATATCAACTCGGCATCAACAAATTTGTAAAACTACTGGTACAAAATGTTAGAAGTTGGTGTTACGAAAAGTGGCTGCTAAGTTATGAGATTCAAGAAGGGGATACTGGACATGAGGAAAAATATCCACAAGGTGAAATTATAAGCCGTATTGTTAATGACACTGAATCTGTCAGAGAGCTTGTGACTTCAGGAACATTTGGAATATTTATTGATCTTTTCTTTGTTGTGTCTTGCATGCTGAGCTTTGTTAAAATAAATACTGTAATGGGTGGGGCATTGGTAGCTTCTCAAGTAGGAGCTGCAATTCTTCTAGTATGGGGGAGTAAGTATATGCGTACTGTCTTTTTGTCTGTTCGAAAGTCTAGAGGAGATGTATATCAAACGGTGGCAAACTTAGTTGGAGGGTTTGAAGAAACTTATTTCACTAATCATGGAAACTTTGCCTCAAAAAAATCAGAAGGTGTTTTCGATGACTATCTTGGTAAAATTTTAAAATCTAATATATGGGACTCGGGTTATTATTCAATTGCTGAGTCTCTCTATCCACTTCTACTTGCTCTTGTTGTTATCATTTTCCCTTTTAGTGGAATTACAGAGGCGGCAATAATATTAGTTATTGTGGATTTAATTCAAAGATCTATTGGCCCAGTTAAGGACATCGCAGGAAAAATTGCAAATGTGCAAAGAGCGGCCAGCGGGATTGATAGAATAAGTGAGTTTATGGAAGACTTAGAAAAGACGGTATCTTCACCAAGGGACTTTCTTAAAAAAGATATGTCAGTAAAAAATATGTCCGTCTCTGTAGACTCATTCGCGTACCCAAAGAGAAGCGAAGATGAAATCGCTTTTTCTTTAAATAATATAAATTTCTTCGCTTCAAGAGGGGATGTCGTAGGAATTGTTGGAATTTCTGGCTGTGGTAAATCTACCTTACTCAAAATCTTAAGTGGAAATATAATCGCTCCCAATTCAAATATAGAGCTAGTAGGCGAGGGGGAGACAGTCAACTTTCCTGGGGCCGGATTTGAAGACGTCATTCGCTACCGAGAACTTGTAGGGATCGTCTCTCAAGAATCTCATATTTTTTCTGAATCAGTTGCCTTTAATATATGTCTTTGTGAGAAAATTCCTCAGAGTTTTATTGAGTTCTGGCAATGGGTGGAAGAACAAATTCCTTATCTCGTAAATGTTTGGGGGATTAATTATGAAAGTGTTCTAGATCAAAAAACAATTTCTTTGGGGCAAAAGCAACTTCTTTCTGCGATTAGGTCGTGTTATTTGAAAAAACCAGTAGTCCTTTTTGATGAAGTGTCTTCAGGGTTAGACTCAGAACTAGAACTCGCTTTGAGAAAAGTGGTTGAACTTATTCAAAAACAGTCTTTGACATTTGTTGTTGCACATCGATTAGAGACAGTCATTGGGGCAAATCAAATCATTGTTATGGATAATGGTTCAGTTGTAGACAAGGGGAGTCATTCGGAACTTCTACAAAGGTGTACTATTTATGGCCAATTTCTACAAGAGTTGAGTCATTAAGAGAATTGATATAAAATAGCCAAGTTATTTAGTTTAAGTGCAAGGAGCGCATATAATGAAAAAGAATATTTTTTCAACACTTTCTGTAGCCACGCTGGCGTTAGTTCTTTTCTATTCATGTTCAAAAACAGTTGAGTCGAAACCTGCTTTTCTTTTTAAGGCCGCTCCGGATCAATCAGCTGGAGTTAAAGTAGGGTCGCAGGTAATTTCTCAAAGCGAACTTTTTAAAGGAATTGAAGCCGACTTGTACGATGCTGAAATGAAAGTTTTTGAAATAAAAATGAATACAATGAAAGCAAAAGTTGTAGAAATTTTAATGGATCAGGACCCTAAGAAAAAAGGCCTTTCTAACGATGAGTATTTAGAAAAGTATGTAACTAATAAGATTACTATTTCTAATAAGCAAATTGATGCTTTCGTTGCGGAAAGAAAAATTCCAAAAGAGCATTTGAATGATCAAATGAAAAGTAGAATTAAGCAATTCCTACTTATAGAAGAGAAAAAGAAAGCAGTTGATACTTGGCTTGCAGCTAAGACTAAAAAGACACCGGTTGAAATTTATTTTAAAAAACCAGAAAGACCAGTATTCGCAGTTAATGCAGGAGATTCTCCTTTTATGGGAAGTGCCGATGCAAAAGTAACAATTGTCGAATTTTCAGACTTTCAGTGCCCATTTTGTTCAAAAGGAGCAACTATCATGCATGAAATTAAGAAGAAGTATGGAAATAAAGTAAAGATTGTTTTCAAAGACTTTCCTCTTCCATTTCATAACCATGCAAAACTGGCGGCTCAAGCTGGACTTTGCGTTCATGAACAAGATAAGGGAAAGTTTTGGACTATGCATGACAAAATGTTTGCTGATCAAACTAAGTTAGATAGAGAAGGGCTTGTAAATTCAGCTAAGAGCTTAAAAATTAAAATGGACCAATTTACAAAGTGTCTTGATACTGGAAAGTATGCTTCTAAGGTTGAAGCGACTATGGAAGAAGGTAAGAGTGTTGGAGTTAAGTCAACACCAACTTTCTTTGTAAATGGAAAGATGATAAATGGAGCTCATCCAGTGGAAGTTTTTTCCGAGTTAATTGATCAGGAAATGGCTAAGTAATTAAGATAATATAAATTCATATACCTAAGTAAAAGGCCTGGAAAAAATTTTCCAGGCCTTTTTATTTTAAGTTAACGTGTATAATTAAAAGGTCACAGTAAACGCCAAAACACCAGGAAGGTAGAGGCAAAATGGATATTAACGACTATAACACTAGACTTTCACAAGCAAGAATGAATTATAGAGACTCAGCAGATGAGTTAAAAGAGCACTATAATTCTGAAATTGAAGATCTAAGTAATCTACATTCAAGTGTTCAGAAAAAACAAAGAGAAAACTTTGCTGAAAGTAAGAATGAAATTGAAAGAAATGTTGCTGCAACAGTTGATAAACAAAATAGTGAAGTTAAAGAAAGTATGCAAAAGCGTACTGAGCAATTTAGAAATGAGACAGCTTCTCAGCAAGAAGCATTCGAAGCAGATAGAAGGGACCTTCAGCGAAAATTCGATGATAGATTAAATTATCTCCGTGATTCTTACGGCAAGGATTTGGCTTCAAGAGAAAGAACTCAAAGTGATCTGCTAGATTCGGCAGAAAATCGTTATCAAAATCGTACAGATAGAAATTCGGATTACTTCCAGAAATCTGTTGATAATCTTGACTACTCAACTAGAACTGCCATGAAAGAGCAAAAAGATGCTCATGATATTGAGAAAAGAGCGCAAGAGTCAAGGCATTCCAATGAAATGCAAGATACAGTTCGTTCTGGAAACTCCGCTCGAAATAAAATGGTCGAAAAACAACAAAATGATCTACAAAGTTTAAGAAATGCTCAGATGGATGAGTTAAGGAACTTAAAAGATCATCATGCATCTTCACGTGAAATTATCTATGATCAAAAAAATAAAGAAACTGCTAAATTAGCGGGGAACTTTAGAGAGCTAACTGATGATATCGCTGCAAGAAATAATGCTAATAACACAAGACAAGCAAAGCAAAGTCGTGAACAAATAAAAGAACTTGAAAGGCAATACGCTCAGACTAATTACCAGAATAAGCGTGAGATGGAAGAAAAGCTTAAAGGTGGAAATGTTCTTGATAAGGATGAATTGAAGTCTGCTGAGCTTCAAGCTAAATTCGATACAAGAATGAAGAATGTAAATTCTAATATTGACGATCTTCGTTACAAGAACCAGCTAGACAAAGAGAGGATGTCATCTTCTTTTCAGGACTCAGTAAGAGAGAGAAACCTTTCATTTGCACAACAAATTGATGCAAAAGATAAGGATATGCGTGAATTTAAAACAAATACGTTGAAAGATACTAGAGAAAGTAATGATAAAATAGTCTCAGATTATAAGTTTAAGCTTAATCAAGCATTGCTTGAGAGTGAGCAAAATTCTATTAAAGACAGAAAATCAACAAACCAAAGACTAAGCTCTCAGAGAGTAGAATTTGGTCGTGTTGTAAATCAGATGAGTGATATGAATAGAGAAGCTGTTTCAAAACTTCAAGAGGAACATGCTGATGAAAAAACTAAGTTCATTGAAAATAGTAGAAGACAAGAGCACGATAAGATTGAAGATCTAAAAGATAATTACAATAATATAATTACAAAGAAAGAAAGTAGCTTAAATCAAAGATTAGAATCTAAGGAAAAAGAGCTAGAAAGTACTATAACTCGCTACGAAGATAAACTGGCCTTAGTTACAGGAAAAACTCAAAAAGAACTAGAAAGCGTAAAGAAAATTGAAGCTGATAGAAGAGTTGAAGACTTTAGAGAGTTTAAGCGTCAGATGCGTCTGATGTCTGACGGATTTACTAAGGAAAAGATTTCTATGAAAGATGAATTTGACCGTAAACTTTCAAATGCAAAGCATAATAGTGATGTTACCTTATCAAAGACAGTGCAGCGTTATGAAACTCAGCTTGAGAGAGAGAGAACTGACACGCGAAGACACTTTAAAACAAAAATTAAAGAGTTAGAGTCAAATTATCAGCGACTAGCAGATCAAAGTGAACTTGAAAAAGAGCTTATTAGAAACCAATTTGAGCGCCGTATAGAAGAAATGAAGCAGGTCAATGCAATGCAACTTGAAGAACTTTCTGATACTAAGACTACGCGCGCGTAATTACACATTGTCGTTAATAATTTCTAAGTGATATACTAAAGTCTAATCACATTTAGACTGCAGGAAATATCATGAGAAGAGCAAAAATTATTGCGACCCTAGGACCATCTTCAAATACCATCGATCAAATTCAAAAATTAATTGAAACAGGAATGAATGTTTGCCGTGTGAATATGAGCCATGGAACTCATGAATCTCATAAAGAGTTAATCGCAAATATTAGAAAGGCATCAGCTCTTGCAAAGAAAGAGGTGGCAATTTTAGCGGACCTGCAGGGACCAAAGATTAGAGTTGATAAGTTAGCAACTAACCTTGAATTAAAAGATGACTCTGTTTGGGTTATTGGGCCATCTAGTGTTCAAGACAAGTATCCAGAATACAAAGACTGCTATATCCCTACGATCTATGAAAAACTAGTTGATGACTGCTTTGATGGAGCTAGAATTCTCTTTGATGATGGTCTTATGATAGCTGAAGCGATCGAGAGAGACAGAGAAGTTTACAAAATAAAAGTTAGCGTAGGTGGGATTCTGAAATCTAACAAAGGGATTAACTTGCCTGATTGTGACGTCTCAGCACCCAGCTTTACTGAGAAAGATAAAGCTGATTTGATGTTTGCACTTACCCAAAATATTGATTACATCGCTCTTTCATTTGTAAGAAAGAGAGAAGATATACAACAAGTAAAAACTCTCTTACACGATTTAAAGATTAATATTCCTATTATTTCTAAAATTGAAAAACCTCAGGCCATTGATAATATCGAAGGAATTCTTGATGTTACCGATGTCATCATGGTTGCAAGAGGAGATATGGGAGTCGAGGTCGGAAATCACCTTGTACCTTCTATTCAGAAAAAATTGATTAAGCTCTGTAATGAAAGAGGAATTCCTGTTATCACGGCGACTCAAATGTTAGAGAGTATGACCCATAATCCTACACCAACAAGAGCTGAGGCCTCAGATGTAGCCAATGCTATCTGGGATGGAACAGATGCCGTTATGTTATCTGGGGAGACGGCTTCGGGAAGCTATCCGGTAGAGGCCGTAAGAACAATGGTTCAAATTATTTTGGATGCTGAGCAAAGTCCAAAAGAGAGACCACTGCTAAGGCATGTTGATCTATCCAGTGTTCATGCCTCTGTTATGGTTGCAGCTTCTCTTATTGGGGAGAAAGTTTTTGCAAAGAGAATCTTGGCCGTTACTGATACTGGAACTTCTTGTTTAAAGCTTGCTAAATTTAGACCTGATACGCCGTGTTTAGGGGTAACATCAAAAGAAGCGACAGCTCGAAGAATGTGCCTTTATTGGGGAATAGAGCCTTTTTTATTAAAAGGATACTCTGAAGATTCATTTAATTTTCAAGAACACGTTATAGAAGAAGTTAAAAACTTATTGGGACTTGTTAATGGAGATAAACTCGTCATCACTCGAGGAGATGGGAAGTTTTTCTCTGCGGGAAGTTCAAATTCTGTGAAAGTTGAAATTATTAAAGATACCCCTAAAGTTCTGGGAAGTGATGAGGCCCTTGAAGAAGCGTCTGATGATAAAAAAAAAATTCTCTTAGATCATAATATTTGCGCGACTTGCCAGAGATGTGTTGAGATTTGTCCACATGGGATTTGGGTTGTAGATAAGGTGACTAAAGATACCAACTTAAATGCTGATCAAATCTCACATTGTAAGATGGATATGGAATGCGTTGAGGCCTGTCCGACAGGAGCAATAGAAATTATTTCTAGTTTTACTTAATGAAAATAGACCTTGATAAAATATTAACTTCATCAATTTTAGATAGGATGAATATTGTAGACTGGGGACTAACTAGAAATCCAAGTCCAATATCCTTTGATAAGTATGATGATTGGGTTCAAAAGGGCCATCATGGTAATTTAAAGTATCTTGAAGGAGAAAGAAAAGATAAACGAAAAAGTTTACTCTCTATTTTTCCTGAGTTCCAATCTGCGCTTGTTTTTCAATTTTCATATGCTCAAGATAAATTTGAATTGGATAAATTCTATGAATCGGCCGAAAGTAACGGATTGAGAATTGGCGGATATGTCTTTGGGTATGACGGAGTTGACTATCATCATAAGTTAAAAGAAGACCTTGAAGAAATTGGCTGCCTATTGCAAGCTAGCTACCCTGGCCTTGAGTACAAATTATCTCTCGACATTCAGCCCGTTTTAGAAAGAGATCTTGCCTATAGAGCAGGCCTTGGATGGTTTGGAAAAAATAGTATGTTTATTTCTAAAAAGGAGGGGAGTTTCTTTCTGATTGGGTCTCTTTTACTTAATAGAGACGTTGAGGGCCAAGAAGTAGTCGGAGAAACTGACCATTGTGGTCAATGCACAAGGTGTGCTGATGCGTGTCCAACTGATGCTATTGACATTGCCACACGTACAATCACTTCTTCTAAATGTATTAGTACATATACAATTGAAGAATTCAAGGATAACGCTATAGCTCCGAAAGGAATGGAAAGAAGTAGAGGGGAAATATTTGGTTGTGATATTTGCCAAGATGTTTGTCCCTGGAATACAAGACTAAAGAGAGTTGGTAAATATAATAAGACCTCTGATGAATCTCCTGAGAAGTCTTTTATTAAGAAATATTTCTTAACTAGACCACTGCCAGATATAATTGAGGACTTAAAGCTATTATCAAATCGAAAGTATCAGAAAATATTTTTTGCAACACCTCTTCAAAGAACAGGGAGAGTCGGAATGCTCAAAAACTTACTTTTTTACTCCAATAAAAAAAACAATTCTTAACTAAATATTTTCCATTTTTTAAGTATAATAGAGTAGTTATAAATTAAGGAAAGTATATGAATGATCATGAAGATAGAACTTCTTCTATAGAAAATACAAGTGCATTTTCGTCACTAAGTAAGGCCATAATTTTTAAAATTATAGCTATGAGTTCTTTAATTACTATTTTGAGTACAGGTATACAGCTGTATCGAGACTATTCTAATAATGTCTCTGCTGTTGAAAAAGAAATGAATAGTGTCTCGAATTTAATTGTTCCTGAATTATCTTATAACTTATGGCATCTAGACATTAAAGCTTTGAATATGCAGCTCCATTCACTCTCTTCGACTGGAGAGTTTAGTTATGTTGAACTTATTTATGATGGAAAGGCCTTAGTTTCTGGAAATGAAGAGGAGTTTACGAGAAAGAAAGAGAAAACCTGGCCTCTTATTTACTCTTATAAAGGAGAGCAAAGAAAGTTAGGTTCACTAAGAGTTGTTACCGATCTCGATCCATATATTAACCATGTTCTTGATACTGCTATTTTTATTCTGATTGCGAACTTTATCAAAACTTTCATTGTTGCCTTTGCAATGATTTATATTTTAAGAATGCACGTGATGACTCATTTGAACTTACTTTCTTCCAAACTTAAAAACTTTAAGTTAGATAATCTCGAAACAGAGGACATAAAGTTAAATAGACCGAAGAATGAAAATATAGATGAGCTAGATATTGTTGTTGATTCTGTTAATCGAATGAGAAGAAATCTTTATTCAGACCTTGTGAAGATGGAAGAAGATAGAAGGGAGAATGAAGACCTTACCCATAGGTTAAATCAATCTCAAAAAATGGAAGCGCTTGGTCGTCTTGCAGGTGGGATTGCTCATGACTTTAACAATATTCTTCATTTGATGATGGGATCAGCTGAACAATGTGTTTATTATCTTGAAAGCAAGAAATACGATAAATTAGAAAAGTACTTAAATAATATTGTAGAGTTTGCAGAAAGAGGGGATAAGCTCATTAGGCAAATTCTAATGTATACACATCAAAAGAAAGTTGAGCATAAAGAGATTGAGTTAGTTGGGGTTATTCAAGGTGCTCTCGATATGATGAGATCCACATTGCCTGCAAATATTAAAATTAACTTCGACTTTGAAAAAAATGTTTCTATTTGTGGTGATGTTACGCAGATGCAACAGATCATTATGAACTTCTGTACCAATGCACGAGATTCTATTGATAAGAAAAATGGTATTATTAATATTTCAATTAAAGACAATCCTCAAACAAATATGGTTAAGATTTATATTGAAGATAATGGTTCAGGTATCTCAAAGGAACTTCAGGCCAAGATCTATGAGCCATACTTTTCTACTAAGCCCGTTAATAAGGGAACAGGTATGGGGCTTTCAATTATTCAATCAATTATTCAACAAATGAATGGAACAATTGAATTAATAAGTGAAGAGGGCAAGGGTGCCACATTCGTGTTAACACTACCAATCTTTAAACAGGACTCTTCTTCGCAACCAGCTTTAGAAGATGCGAGAAGCACAAGTCAAAACTCTCTTAAAGATAAGAGAGTACTTATCTTAGATGATGAAGAATATATTGCTAACCTTCATCGTGATTTCATTGAGCGGCACGATGCTCAAGTTAGAATGTATACTTCCCCGAAAAAAGCTCTCGAAGACCTTCTCGCAGGACTTGAGATTGACGTTGTTTTGGCAGATTTATCAATGCCTGAGATGTCAGGGCTTGAGTTTGCGAAAGAGTATAGTGCTAATGGAGGAAAAGCTCCTATCATTCTACTAACTGGACATGAAGAAAATATTCTATCAGAAAGTAATTTGAGTGATCACAATATTGAAGAAGTACTCTTAAAGCCAATAAACCTAGATGAGTTATTGGATGTTTTAGTAACTATATAAGACCTTGGTCCTTAAGATATTTCTTTATATGTGGAGCAGCAAGTTCTGGCATATGATGAGGTATCTTATTTGGCCTATCGACAGTCACTTCATTATCTTTTATGAGATAGTCTCTCATAATTTCACTTCCTTCTTTTCCAACAACTACGTCATCGCTACCAGTGATGAAGTGAATCCTGCGACCACTCAGTTTTAACTTCTCTTTTCTTTCTTTAATCCAAGGAAAGATCTTCTCTGGAGATATTGCACTTGAGACCAGTTGTCTACGAACGTTTAAAGTCGATTTATAAAAAGGAGTATCAAAGATATGAGTAACTCCTTCAGGAGGCATTCCAAGGCCTACACAGACAGATTGAGTACGTTCAGGGCTAAAGAAATCCCCTTCTAAGGCAATTAAAGATAGTAATGCTCCTAGAGAGTGACCTCCAAGGACTGTTTTAATATGAATCGATGTAAAGTGTTTTTGTAGCTCGAGGCTTTGTTCCCCAATAACTTCTTCTAAATGGCCCTTCGCCTGAATAAATAACTTAGGAGCTTCAGAAGTAAACATTTCGAAGTTAGAGACTTCGTTGTAGCTACCAAGGTAATGACCAGGTAAGTCAAAAACGATATTTGCAACCCCTTCTTCTGCTAGTCTTGTACACCAACTAAGAATACTTGCTTTATGAGAAGTATAGCCATGCGTAAATACTGCGATACTCTTTGCTAGTGGACGATCTTCAGAGGGGATGAAGACCATTGCATTAATAGTCTGGTCTAAATAAGATAATTTGGATTTTATAATTTTAATACTCATCCTATAAACATACATAAATTATTAAAAAAAAATAAGATTTAATTTGACGAAATCACTCCATTCCTTTATTTTTAATCTCACTCAAACGAATTATGCCCTGATAGCTCAGTTGGTAGAGCAAAGGACTGAAAATCCTTGTGTCCGTGGTTCGAATCCGCGTCGGGGCACCATTCTTTTAGAGTATTTTAAAAAGCCAGAATTTAACCCATTCTGGCTTTTTTTGGTTTAATCTGCGCGTGTAACTCAGTTGGTAGAGTGCCACCTTGCCATGGTGGATGTCGCAAGTTCGAATCTTGTCACGCGCTCCATCTCTAATTAACAATTGTATTTCCTCTTATCATAGTAGTTCTTGGCGAATTGCTTGTCTTTAGAATGCTTCTTTAAGTCACATACATAGTTTGATAATAACCTTTAAGTTTGTCCCTTAGCT
The DNA here is from genome assembly GCF_004006665.1 of Halobacteriovorax sp. HLS. Lineage (NCBI taxonomy): Bacteria > Pseudomonadati > Bdellovibrionota > Bacteriovoracia > Bacteriovoracales > Halobacteriovoraceae > Halobacteriovorax > Halobacteriovorax sp. HLS. The sequence continues at coordinate 261,637 of NZ_QOCL01000001.1, read as the reverse complement.
GGGGGGAGGAGCTATCCTTAAGATTTGGGCATCTAGAAAATAAACACGAGCATGTTCTTTCAATGAATTTCACCCTTGTATCTATCTAAAATTATAGCTAGATGTATAATTTGTTTACAGTGGTTTGTAATCACTTCAAGATGTCTCGCTCCGTTCATTATCTCTGGCATAATGTGAATATATATAGTTTTAAAAATTAATATATTTAAGGAGTTTAATCGTGAAAAAGCTAATTGCCGGGTTCATTTTACTTGGGTCGTTTTCTGCAACTGCTATGAATTGTGGAGAGTCGATCGATCTTGTTTCTAATAGTAGTAAAGATTTAGGACGCTTAGAGTTTGCACTAATGTATCAAAGCAATGAACTTAGTCATCTACGTGTAATCAAAGAAGGTTTTATTAGTAACCCAGATTTAAATACTCTAAGTGGTGTATCAAAAAATGATATCGATACTGACATAACAAGAAAAGAGGACCGTATAAATACTTTAAGAGTGGATATCTCTGAGACAAGAGATGGATTGAAGCTCATTAAAGATGCATCAAAAAAACTTTGTGAGTAAAAATAAAATACTAATTATCTTTATAAATTATATACTGTAAGACCTGTTTAAACAGGTCTTTTTTATTCAAGAAAATTCTTACAACACCTATATGGAATGGATATTCTTTTTAGAAAATAACTAAGTGATCTTTATTTAAAAGTAATATTGATGAATAAGTAAGTTAACTCAAGTATCGCAGTTCGATAATCGCCCATCTCGTTTCATTAATTTTCAAAATTCTAATCAGAGCTTAAGTTTAAAAGTCTTTTATTAAATTAACGAAGTTCGGGTCTGTTATAAATGGATTTAAGTTTCCTTGTAGTTTTTGAATGATTAAATTTCTTTCAATCTCTCTTTGATCTACAGGGTCTAATTCATGCCAGCTTCTAAGGACACTTTCTTGATGAGAATCGATAGGATAGTTGTATCTAATAGAAAAGTAGAACATTGCTCTGGCCACATTTCCTTTATGAAGGTCTTGAGCTTCAAAGCAGTCCTGTGAAAAGTTATCAAAACCTTGGATACTTCCATCCATTTGCCAGTAGTCGTATACAGCATCACAAAATGGAAGATTCGCTCTTTTGCTATTAGACTCTTTACTTGTAACAAAGAGGTGGTGCATATCACTATTTGCAGGAAGCTCTTTTGCTCCTTTAGATTGAGGCCAGGTGTGTTCGATATTTAGTTTAAAGTTTTGATGAGACTTACTGTCGAGAGCTTGATTAATATCTCTTTGGTATCTCTCTTTGCATTGGCTAGGAGTGTAGGCGCTACAGACTTGTCCCTTTATATTGTCCACTATTGAAAATAAAAGCTTCTTAACTTGCGCGTATTCTAAAGCATGATGATTCTTCATAGTCATCAGTCTAATACCTTCTCTAGTGGAGGCTTGCGTAAGCGTTGTTAAGAGAAAGAAGGTGAAAAATACTATAAGAGAAGATTTCATTGTGATTAAATATGATAAAAAGTCAGGAATGTCTAAGTACAGTGTAAATTTGATTTTATTTAGGACATAAATACTTAATCTTTCGTAGAATATAGTCTTTTTCCTTGATCTAGTAGTGCTAGATATAGTCGCATATCAAACTCAATTTGATGATAATCGCTGAGCATATATTCACAGAGTTTGTAGAAGGCCTTGTTGTGATCTTTTTCTTTAAAATGAGCTAGTTCGTGGACAACAAGCATTTCTAGCATCTCTTGTGGAGCCTCTTTTAAGCTTGTCGCTATTCTAATTTCATGTTTACTCTTTAATCTTCCTCCATGATTTCTACTCACAAAAGTATGAGTTCCAAGAGCATTCAAAACAAGATCCTTTTGTTTTTCATATACGACTTTGTCAATTTGCGCTGACTTCTTCATATATTTTTGTTTTAAAGAATTTGCGTATGTGTTGAGTAGTTTATCTGTATTAATTTGGTGAGAATTAGGATACTTTTTTAAAAGATATGGTCTGAGTCGATCACTATTTATCAACTCATTCACTTGTTTTCTTAAGTGATCTGGATATCCTTGAAAGTAATCTCTATTGCTCATAATTTTCCATTTAGAAGAAGCTTGAAATTATATTATTGCAGCTATTTTTTGGGAGTAAGTACTCTTGAGCATTGGATAGTAAATCTCTCGTTCGGTAGTTAATGACTCCGAAACTCCCTTTGAGCTCTTCAATTGTTTTAAGCGCAGATGGATCATTCGTAGTATTTGAGAGTATTCTTTCAATATTCTTAGAAATTGCTATGGCCACATCGTCTTCTAATTCTTCATCTAGTCCTATTTCATTAATCTTGTCGTACAAGATCATAAAGGCATTTAAATCATTTATACTACTTAGAATTTTCTCTGTGAATTGAGAGAAGTAATAAGGAGAGAACTTCCCGAGATTCGTTAATAGAGAATCCAATTCCTCTGAAGTAAGTTTGCCTTGCGGAAATTTAGACAGATGATTGTTGATAAAGTCCTTTTGTAAGAGAGTATAAAAGGATGCAAGGTGATTGGAGCTATTATTCTTATAAACTTCTAAAATGTCTTCTTTGTTTGTCAGTTTACTTAATTCAAGCTTTAGTGATTCCAGCCTTGCTTCATCGATAGCGACCTGTTTAACTCTTTGCTCTTCAATTTGTTCTTTAATGAAATTTAATGTATCTCGCTCGAATTCACTAATTTCTCTTTCTACTTTCTTAGAGTTTCCAGCAGTATTAAGAGTGTAAATAGTTTTTCCATTTTCATCCAATTGAAAACGGTTATCATCGATATGATGATACTTGAATATATTTGGTGATGATGGAAGTCTTGCAAGCTGGTGACCCGATACCCAGTCTAGTAGGAACCATTTATCTTTTTCAATGGAGTAAACGAGTTGTTCTAAGTGAAAGTCTCCGATTGTTTCGTATATTGCAGACTTCTTTGAAAACTCGGCCAGAGCATTAACCACCTTGGTTTTTAAAACTTCATCTATATGCTCATTTCTAGCGAAGAAAGTTCTTAGAGTAAAGTCATGCTCGATAAGATCTACTAGTAAGTAAGAGTCTTTTTGAAACTCATGTATCTTAGGTATAGGTAGTTTCATTTCCTGTAGTTCATTGAAACCAGAGTAAGTGTAATTAATGAATCGCTTCCCATCACTAATGAGAAAGTTCTTTTCTTCATTACCGTGAGGAAGTCTTAGTGCTAGTTCCGTATTAGATTCAGGATCAATTACTTTTAGAATAAGCGTTGTGTTACCGCTTCCAAGAACGCCCTTGTAAATAACTGAGCGATCTTTTAAGAAGATTCTTTCTCCGTCCTTTAAGTCTTTCGTGAGAATATTTTTTGAGAACTCATCATTAAAAGATCCAGTATCATCGTAAAGATAGAGGTCTGCTGACCATGACGATAAATTAAGAAATAAAATTAAGATAAGAGTTCTAATCATATGTCTTAAGAAGCAAGATTTAGGCCAATAAAGTGTTGTTAAAACAGTAGGTTACATAAATATTGTGTATATTATTTAATCAGCTGTTAGAATTCAACTCTGTGCAGGCCAAAATTATTTGCAATTGTTACTTCGTGTTCTAACATACTGTAATAAATAGATAAAATTTAATGGAGATTATATGAAAGTAAAAGCTGCTGTTGCATGGGGGCCTAATCAGCCTTTGAAAATTGAAGAGGTTGATTTAGAAGGACCAAAAAAAGGCGAAGTCCTTGTGAAGATTATTGCAACAGGTGTATGCCATACTGATGCATACACTCTTTCCGGTGAAGATCCAGAGGGCCTATTTCCTGTTATTCTAGGTCATGAAGGCGGAGGAGTTGTAACGGAAATTGGAGAGGGAGTAACAAGTCTGTCCGTAGGTGATCATGTCATTCCTCTTTACACTCCAGAGTGTCGTGAGTGTAAGTTTTGTAAGTCTGGTAAAACAAACTTGTGCCAACGAATTAGAGAGACCCAAGGAAAGGGAGTTATGCCTGATGGAACAAGTAGATTTTCTAAAGATGGAAAACCTATCTATCACTATATGGGAACTTCAACCTTTGCTGAATACACTGTTGTTCCTGAAATCTCTCTTGCCAAAATTAGTAAAGAAGCTCCGCTTGATAAAGTCTGTCTTCTTGGTTGTGGGGTAACTACAGGTATAGGTGCAGTTCTAAATACTGCTAAAGTTGAAGAAGGTGCTACAATTGCTGTATTTGGACTTGGTGGAATTGGCCTTTCTGTTATTCAAGGTGCAAAAATGGCAAAGGCCAAAAGAATAATCTGTATAGATATTAATGAAGATAAATTTGTTATGGCAAAGAAGTTTGGAGCGACAGATTTTATCAATCCTAAGAAATATGACAAGCCTATTCAAGAAGTGATTGTTGAACTCACTGAGGGGGGGGTAGATTACTCGTTTGAATGTGTGGGAAATGTTGATCTTATGAGATCTGCTCTTGAGTGTTGTCATAAAGGTTGGGGAGAGTCGATCGTTATAGGTGTAGCAGGAGCTGGAAAAGAAATTAGCACGAGACCTTTTCAGCTAGTCACTGGAAGAGTTTGGAGAGGAAGTGCTTTTGGTGGTGTTAAGGGACGTACTGAGCTCCCCGGGTATGTTGATAAATATATGGAAGGTACGATAAATTTAGATGATCTTGTAACATTTAAATTGCCATTAGAAAAAATAAATGAAGCTTTCGATTACATGCACGAAGGCAAGAGTGTAAGAACTGTTATTGAATTTTAGGAATAATATATGGATATTAGAGTCATTAAAAAGAATAAAACTTTTGATGGAGAGACTGTTTACTATGAGCATGATTCTCTGTCGACTAAAACTACGATGAGGTTTTCGGTCTTTCTTCCTGCATCTAAGACGATTGATAGTGCAATCATTTGGCTATCTGGTCTTACTTGTAATGAGGAGAACTTCATAACTAAAGCTGGATCACAGCGCTGTCTTAAAGATTCTAGCACAATGATTATATGCCCAGATACTTCTCCTCGTGGTCTTAATTTAAAAGATGAACACGATTCTTACGATTTTGGATCTGGGGCGGGGTTTTATCTCAATGCTACTACGCAAGGGTATAAAGATCATTATCAAATGTATGACTATATTTGCAAAGATATTGTTGCGATTTTAAAGAACAACTTCAACGCTCTGAAAATTTCTATTATGGGTCACTCTATGGGAGGTCATGGTGCACTTGTTTTAGGCATCAGGGAAAAAGAGTTATTTAAAAGTGTCTCCGCTTTCTCGCCAATGGTAAACCCTCTTATGTCTAGTTGGGGAATGAAGGCTTTTAAAGGGTATCTAGGTGAAGAATTGCTTGGAGCTAATAGTTATGATGCAACAGAATTACTTTTAGCAGGTAACAAAAGAGAAGACACTATTCTAATCGATCAGGGTCTTAATGATGAATTCCTAAGTGAACATTTGTTAACTGAGAATTTAGTAGAAGCAGCAAAGAGTGTTGGACAAGAAGTCAGTATCAAATATCGGGAAGGTTATGATCATAGCTATTTCTATATTTCAAGCTTCATTAAAGAGCATATAGATTTTCATTTAGAAAGTTTGAATAGGTAAGGTTGTTATGAGTTATGAAATGATTGTAGGTCTAGATATCAAGAATGATGAAAAATACTCACAGTATAGAGAGGCCATGACTCCTTTACTCGAAGAGTATGGTGGCGGTTTTCGGTATGATTTCAAAGTTGCTGAGACGTTAAAGAATGAAGAGGGGCGAGTAATTAATAGAGTCTTCGCAATATTCTTTAAAAGTAAAGAGAGCATGAATGACTTTTTTTCAAATACAAATTATAGAGAAATAAAGAAGACTTATTTTGAAGAGTCTGTTTTAGCAACGACGATTATATCAGAGTATAATCGTTAGTTAATTGTAGAAGTCATTGTCTAATAGTAATTGGTAAAGTCTATGTTGTTTTTTTTAGTAAACTCTATAGTATTTATTAAAACCATATAAGGAGAAATATGAAATACTTACTTTGCTTAATCATTTTACTTTCACAATCATGTGCAGTTCTTGTTAGCGATAAAGCTTATGATAAAGAATTATCTAGTTATGAATATCCATTCGAAGTTCTGACATACGAATTCTCAAGTCAAAGACAGAATCTTAAGATGAGATATATGGACTTAGGGGACAAGAGTAGTTCTAAGGTTACAGTGTTACTTCATGGTAAGAACTTCTCTGGCTATTACTGGGAAAGGATTGCTAAAGAGTTAGTTGCAAAAGGTCATAGAGTTATAATTCCTGATCAAATTGGATTCGGTAAGTCTTCTAAACCTGAGCATTATCAATATTCTTTCGGACAACTTTCTTTAAATACTAAAGGCCTTCTTGATTCTTTAAAAATAGAGAAATTTAATGTTGTAGGTCACTCAATGGGTGGAATGTTAGCTGTTACAATGGTTGACCAATTCTCAAAAAGTGTCGATAAACTTATTTTAATTAATCCGATTGGTCTGGAAGCATATTCTGATTATGTTCAATATAAAGATATCTCTTTCTATTACAAAAATGAGTTAAATAAGACATTAGTTAAGGCCAGAAATTATCAAAAGAAGAATTATTACGACGGAAAGTGGTCTGCTGAATATGAAAAATTACTTGTACCACTTGATGGTCAGTTAAAAGGTAATGACTGGGAAGTCGTTGCTTGGAATAATGCTTTAACTTATGGACCAATCTTTTCAGAGAATATTGTTGCAAAGTTTCCAAAAATCAAAAGACCTACTTACTTAGTAATTGGTTCTAGAGATAAAACAGGTCCTGGAAGAGGATGGAAAAAAGATGGAGAAAAAAGAGTTTTGGGTCAATACGCTAAATTGGCCAAGAATGCCCATAAGCTTATTCCGGGCTCTAAGCTTTATTTGTTAGATGGATTAGGTCATATGCCTCAATATGAAAACTACGAAGCTTTTTCTAAAGTTTTCTATCCAATTTTCAAATAAGGACTCCGCTTGAGTTTAGATGCTATTGGAATTTGTTCAAAAAATATCCCTGAGTCTATTGAGTTCTATTCCTTACTTGGAATAGAATTCAAAGAGCTTGGAGGTGAAGGTCACTATGAAGCATTAACTAGAAGTGGACTTAGGTTAATGCTTGATTCAGTTGAATTATTAAAGAAAATAGATCCTAAGTGGACTGATTCTCCTGGCAGTTCCATAGTTCTTTGTTTTAAACAAGATAGTGTAAGTGATGTTGACTCAATCTATGAGAGTATCAAGTCTGCTGGGTTCAAAGTTAAGAAGTCTCCTTGGGATGCTTTCTGGGGACAAAGGTATGCTAGTATTATAGACCCTAATGGAAATCAAATTGACCTTTTCTGTGATCAATAACTAGTAACTGCCAATATAAATCATCACTTTTGGAAACTCTAAATGAGTTCTATTTCAAGTTAAGACACCGTAATTACTTAATCATTTGCCTTGAATATTTTCTTCTAAGGACTACTTGTGAATGGGATTAATATAAGTCTGAGACTTTAACTAATCTGGAGATTTTATGAAGAAAGTTTTGGCCATATCACTACTTGCACTATTGTCAACGAACTCTTTTTCTAGGGGGGATAGTGAGGCCCGTCAAGCTAGGAGAGAGGCAATGAAGTCAATGTCTCAAGAACAGCGTGTAGAGCATAGAAACGCTAGGAAAGCTAAGTGGGAAGAAAAGTATGCAAATGCTTCTGAAGAGCAAAGGGCCAAAATGCTAGAGAAAAAAGAAAGAAGACAAGAGCGTAGAGCAGCTAAAAGATCCACTTCTAGCGAGGAGTAATTTTTATGATCGCAAATCAAAAAAAATCATGTTAGAAGTGAGAAAATAACTTTGAACTTGTGTAGGAAAAAATGACAACAGAAAATGAGAAAAACTCAAAAGAAGAAAGTAACGAGCACGTTCATGTACATGGACCAAATTGTAATCATGGACATCATCATAAATTAGATCCGATAGTGAGAACTTCTCCAAAAGTAGGGCGTAACGATCCCTGTACTTGTGGGAGTCAAAAGAAATATAAAAAATGTTGTGGTAAATAGAGATAATAAAAGTAAGGCCTCAAGTAACTGAGGCCTTTTTATTTTAGAGTCCTAAAATCTTTGCAAACATTAGTGGGGCAACAATTGTTGCATCTGACTCAACCACATGTTTAGGTGTATCGATATCTAATTTTCCCCAAGTTATTTTTTCGTTAGGAACCGCTCCAGAGTAGGAACCATAACTTGTTGTGGAATCAGAAATTTGGCAAAAGTAACTCCAAAAAGGAATATTCTCTTCTTCCATATCTTGGTAGAGCATTGGGACAACACAAATTGGAAAGTCGCCCGCTATACCTCCACCGATTTGAAAAAAACCAATACCTTTACCTTTACAATTTTCTAGGTACCATTTTGCCAGCCAAGTCATATACTCTATACCTGATTTCGTAGTACTTGGTTTTAGCTCTTCTTTGATACAGTAACTTGCAAAGATATTTCCCATTGTAGAATCTTCCCATCCTGGAACAACAATCGGTAGGTTCTTCTGTGCCGCTGCAACCATCCAACTGTCTTTTGGATCAATTTGATAGTACTGCTCAAGATCACCAGAGAGAATCATCTTGTACATAAATTCATGTGGAAAGAATCTTTCTCCTTTGTCTTCAGCATCTTTCCATTGAGAGAATATATGCTTTTGAAGTCTTCTAAATGCTTCTTCTTCTGGAATACATGTATCTGTAACTCGATTAAAACCTTTTTCAAGAAGCTTAAATTCTTCTTCGGGAGAGAGGTCTCTATAGTTTGGGATTCTTTTGTAGTGATCATGAGCAACTAGATTCATTATATCTTCTTCTAGATTTGCCCCAGTGCAACTAATGATTTGAACCTTATCTTGTCGAATCATCTCAGCAAGAGACTTTCCTAACTCAGCAGTACTCATTGCTCCAGCAAGGGTAATCATCATCTTACCATCTTCATTAAGATGCTTAATATAATCATTGGAAGCATCTACTAGCGCAGCACTGTTAAAGTGCAGAAAGTGAGTATCAATAAATGTAGAAATTGGTCCTTTTTGCATAGAATTCCATCCTTATGGGTAAATATAATTTGATATTTAAATAGTTTTAATCTTTCTGTCATTAAAATAATGCTATTTTTATAATTAATATGATCATATTATCTTTACTTCATTATTCTAGTTGTCTAATAGACATCAACTGCTAAACTTACTGTAGTTTATTTCTTATAAATTTATCTTAGGAGCCAAAGTGAAGAAAATTATTGATGTTAGAAATGCTTCTATTAAGGATATTCCTAGAATCATTGAACTTGTTAAGGAGTGCTATGGAGATCTTGGCACATATACAGAGGATATGCTTAGAGGGCAAATTAATAACTTTAGAGAAGGCTGCTTTGTTGTTCTTCGTGATGGCGATATTATAGCTTACTCAGCAAGTCTAATAATTGATGAAAAAAAGGCCCTTTCTCCTCATACTTGGGAGTCGATTTCAGCCAATGGTTTCGCTTCTACTCATGATGAAGATGGTGAGTACTTATACGGATATGAGACTTGTGTTCATCCTTCAGAGAGAGGCCTAAGAATAGGTCAAAGAATATATAATGCTAGAAAAGGGCTAGTTAATTTCTACCAGCTAAAAGGAATTGTCTTTGGTGGACGGATTCCTAACTATGCTAAGAGAATTAAGAAAGTTTCTAGTGTAGAGGAATATATTGAGAAAGTACGAACTAAAGAAATAAGTGATCCTATCTTAGGGTTTCACTTAAGAAGTGGTTTCGAAGTCGTTGGTGTTCTTAAAAATTATCTTCCAACAGATAAGGCAAGTGGTGGTTATGCTGTTCATCTTAAGTGGGACAACCCTGAATTTAAGGCCGCCTTTACTGAAAAGAATAAACCTTTTAGACAAAACTCTGTAAGAATTGTTTGTGTTCAATATAAGCAAAGAGCAGTTGAGAGTTTTGAAGAATTTGCTGGAATCGTTGAATACTATGTTGACGTCGCCGGTGATTATAGAGCTGACTTTCTATTATTTCCTGAACTCTTTACGATGCAACTATTGTCTATAGAGAATGAGGAAATAAAGCCTGCTGAGGCCATCGTTAAGATGACTATGTACACGGAGCGAATTAAGGAACTCTTTCAAAGATTAGCAATGAAGTATAATGTTAATATCATCGCTGGATCTCACCCAACTTTGGTTGGTGATAGTGTTCGAAATATTTCATATATTTGTTTACGAGACGGAATGGTTCATGAGCAAACCAAAATTCATCCTACTCCAGATGAAAGATATTGGTGGAAAATTGAAGGTGGAGATCAGGTTAAAGTTATTGATACAGACTGTGGCCCTATTGGTGTACTTATTTGTTATGATAGTGAATTTCCGGAATTGACTAGACACCTTGTAAATCAAGGAATTAAGTTTCTCTTCGTTCCTTTCTTAACTGATAACAGACAAGGATATTGTCGTGTTAGATATTGTTGTCAGGCCAGAGCGATTGAGAATCAAATTTATGTGGCCATTGCTGGGAATGTAGGAAATCTTCCTCGAGTTAAAAACTTAGATATTCAATATGCTCAAAGTGCTATTTTTACACCTTGTGACTTTCCTTTTGCAAAAGATGGTATCGCAGCTGAGGCAACGCCAAATGTGGAAATGGTAACAATTGCAGATTTAAGAACAGATACTCTTATTGAGGCGAGATCTCATGGAGCGGTTCAAAATTTAAAAGATCGTAGGCACGATCTTTACTCAGTAAAATGGCATAAGAGTTAAAAAACAAGAAGTAGTGATCCTACTTCTTGAGCTTGTATGGCCTCGATGTTTTAGGGTCTTTCGCAACAGATGTACTTAAATAAGTTGATGTACCTGTTGTGGAAACCCCATCGAAAGCTAAACGAACATTGAACTGAACTGAAGATTCTTTATAGTTAAAAGAAACTTTCTTATCTTCAAATATATCCTTAAGTGCATCTATATCAAAAACTTTATATGCTTCAAGTCTAGAGTGTTCAAATACTCCAAGACGAATAGGTCTATGGTATTGATTGGCCCACCCGATAGAGTATATTTTACTTTTGATAAAGAAATTTAAGTAAGTTTGGCATTGCTTATTACTTCTAAAGATTCCATCTAATTTTAGAAAGGCCTTATTCTTATTTGAAATAGTCACTAGTGTTTCAGTGTTAGTGATTTTTTTCTTTTTAATTGTTAATGGGACTTCTCTAGTAATGTATTCATACTCCGAAGAATCACTTATAACAAACTTCTCGTAACGACATGCCATCTCTAAAGAAAAGTCTATTTCATACTTTGTTTCATCAAGATAGAAATCAAGATCAAATTTTTCAACAGTAACCGATGCTGCTTGGGTCGCGATAGATAAGATAAATACTAGAATAAGTGATAGAAGTTTCATTTTTTGTTAACCTTTTTTCTTTTAGCTATATCAAGGATAGGTGCATTTGACCTATCCTATATAATAATTACTCAGAATCAATTTCAGATACTTGCTCTATTTCACATGTTTGTGGGTCAACAACTATTCCCTGACTGAACCAACCACTGTGAATCGAACCTGTTACAACAAATACAAGCTTACTTGCATCAAAAGGACCAATATCTGAGTTTCTGCGAACAGGAAATACTTCCCCTTGCTCAAGTTCTACAGGCTTGTGCAACTTAGGCATGTAGTCGAACCTAGTACCTCTAGAAGAATCTAGATATTGATCTAGAACATCACTGTAACAACTGGCCATAGTGTATTGAGCACTTAAAATAAGAATTATAGAAATGATTTTCTTCATAGCTCCCCCTGCTTTTTTTGAAACTTAAACTAATAGTTTCGATAAGTGAAGCTAATTTTTAATTATTTTCATGAATTTAATCAACCTCTAAGAGCAATACATTTTCAATTTTAGCGTTTATGCTAGCTTGAAAGCTTAAGAAGGATTATATGGAAAAAGTTGAAAATAGATTTATTGTACTAATGGCATTTCTGATGTCTTTAATTGCTTTATCAATAGATGCTATGTTACCGGCCCTGAACCATATCAGAGAGTCTCTTGCCGTCGTCAATGAAAATGATATTCAATTAGTGATCTCAACTATCTTCTTAGGGATGTCGTTCGGCCTCATGCTCTATGGTCCTTTGTCTGACTCTATAGGTAGAAAGAAACCGTTGTACTTGGGGTTGTCTATTTTCTGTGTAGGGAGCCTGATCTCCTTGTTGAGTCATAGTATCGAAGTCATGTTATTAGGGAGATTCTTACAAGGTTTTGGAGCTTCATCTTGTAGAGTTGTATCAGTCGCAATGATACGAGATAAATTTCATGGGCCAGCGATGGGGAGAGTAATGTCTCTCATTATGATGGTTTTTATAGTAGTTCCTGCTGTTGCTCCTGGACTTGGCCAACTCATAATTTATATTGGTAATTGGCAGTCTATATTTCTCGTTTTTATTATACTTGCTATCTGTGGAATATTGCTACTTAGATATACTCAAGATGAAACACTAGCTCTGGATAAGAGAATCCCATTTTCATTTTCTTCAATTGGCAATGGGATTAAAGAAACTGTAAGCAACGGAACTTCTAGAGGTTATACTATTTGCGCTGGACTTATTTTTGGAGCCTTTGTTGGTTATTTGAGTAGTGCTCAGCAAATTCTTCAACTTCAATTTAATTTAGGAGATAGTTTTTCTTTATACTTTGGCGCTCTTGCATTAAGTATTGGTGTCTCTTCATTTATAAATTCAAAATTAATAGCTAGGTTTGGGATGAGAAATCTCTCTATTATATCTATCGCTTCATTGAATTTACTTTCTATATTTTATCTTGTGTACATATTCTCTATCTCGACTCCCGTAACTCTGTTAAGTTTCGTTATCTATTTAGGTCTTTCTTTCTTATTTATTGGTATACTTTTTGGGAATCTAAATACTCTTGCCATTGCGCCGTTAGGACATATTGCTGGTGTTGCCAATTCTGTGATTAGTTCTTTTCAGACTTTTATATCTGTAAGTGTAGGAGGGGTGGTTGGACAGCTTTATAATGGAACGGTGATACCTTTAGTAGGGGCATTCTTTCTTCTAAGTCTAATATCTTTTATTATAATAAAATTTCTAACACCTAGTGATTAAGATAATAAGTATGTAAACGGTAGAAGATTAGAACTCTACCGTTTCGAACTCACCATTTATAAAGATCTTATCAGCTAATACTTCTTTATAAATAGTCTTTGAAACACCATTAGATTGAATATCTAGTTGATAATTTCCAGGCTCTAGAACCTTATAGAATTCATTCTTAGTAAGCTTCATAGAAATAATCTCTTGATAGTTATTTCCTATTAGTTTTCTTATCACTATATTTCCATCTATTTTCTTGTTAAACTTAAGTCCGAGTCCTTGATGAATTCTTTTCATGAATGTCAGCAGTGAAGATTTATTTTTCTGATAGTATCCTGGAACTTGAGAATAGCTAGGCCATTTAGAATGAGAGAGTTCAATAGTTACTTGCAAGTCGTTATGCCAATGATAACTCCAATCCTGCATACCTCCATTAATTTCGTACCATGCATAGCCATTTACAATGCCATCCGTAAATTCATCATTATCTCTCATAGAGGGAATAGCTTGCGCATACTCGAGTGATAAATCTTTCACGAGCTCAAGCAAAGGGAAGTCTGCTCTTTTAGTATCCCATGGATAGTTTACAACTTCTGTTCCACCGTGAAAATTTGCCGAGAGTGAAAAGTTTCTAGACTCTTGAAAGTTCATCATTGCAAGAGTTTCTAACTGTCTTTGACGTGGTCTAATACCATCAGCATCACTATCAACATCAGGGAAGTCTCTATTTAAGTCTCTCCAGTTTGAGTTTCCTCTTCTGCGCTTTGAAGCACCATCAGGATTTAATGATGGCATAATGAATATTTCAGTATTATTTATTAACTCGACGATATTTTGATGAGATTCAGAATAGCCTTTTGCAAGATCTTCTAATAGTGAAACCATCATCTCTCTACCCACAATCTCATCGCCATGCATATTGGCCACATACTTAAACTCTGGTTCAGTCTCATCAACTTCAACATTATCTGAAACCTTCATTACCCAAAGCTCTCTACCTTCTTGAGTTTTACCAATGGAGAATAGTTTGAAAATGCTAGGGTTTTGCTTAGCAAGTGTTTTTAGGGTTCTTTCAATTTGTTCTGGGTTTGGGTAGTTCTGAAGTGCTGATTTATGAATGTTGTTATCAATTTTATAAAAAAGGACTGGAGAGTTCTTTACGAGCCAGCTCTCTAGTTTGTTGTCACCATATAATTCAAAGCCTTTTGAGCTGACATGGTCAATGATAAGGCCTTTCTTATTTTTTATTTGCTTTAAAAAGGTTTTATCTATGTCTTGGATAAAGAAGCCTGAGCTAATAATATTATTGGCCGCAAGAAGAGATATTGAGTTCAGTAGCAAAAGAAGTAGTCCAAGCTTTTTCATAAAGGCCTTTAAATTGAGTTACGACAAGTTATAACTTTATTGTATTTGGTGCAAGAAAAGTGAAAAAAAGTAAGGTTTTATTTGATTTGCTGACATAAAATTAGTGACTTACATGCTTTAACGATATGCGAGTATAGATGTAAGAAGATACTGATAATTCTTTAATAGTTTAGTTCTACTATAAGTTAGAGGAAGGCATGAAAAGGTTACTTATCATCATTATTTTAATGATTTCAAGTTCAACTTTTACGGTCGAGAACTTGGACACTCTAAATTTAGAATCAAGTACTGAAGAGTTTATTAATAACTCTTCCTTCCTTGAGATTTTTAGTAAATACGAAATTAATAAAGTCGAAGACAGTGAATTGATAGAAGAGCTTAGAGATGTCATTGATCGCTGTATGATTAATTGTAAAGATTAGAAAATGGAGAAAATTATGGTCAATTTTACACCAGCAGTTGTTGGAAGATTAAATAAAAGTGAGATCAATTCAAAGGAGTCCATTAGAGATCATATGTCTAAGGCCTTCATTACTTTGAGTAAAGATATAACCATTTCAGAAGCAAGTACTTCTCTTTTAAAAATGAATCTCACGGGAGCTCCAGTTGTTGGAGATAAAGGGGAGTTAATTGGTTTTTTGTCTGAGAAGGATTGTCTGAAATTTAGTCTTGATTCAAAATATTATAACCACACACCTTCAAGTGTAGAACACTTTATGTCTCGAACTGTAATGACAATTTCTCCAAGTGACACTCTCTTGCACGTGGTAGAGCTTTTTCTCAAAAATAATTTTCAAATTTATCCTGTTGTAGAAGAGCAAAGAGTCGTTGGAGTTGTCTCTCGCAAAATGATACTAGAAGCTGTTACTAAGATGAAACAAACCAGTTGGTAAAACCAATAAAAGAAGTCTGGACAAGTTTTTTTAAAAAATGTGATTTTTTTGTCTCTAACGTTAATAGCTTTATATTGTTAAAATATTGATCTAGGAGCTTTTATGATCAATTACAATATACTAATTGCTGAGGATAATACAGATTTTGTAGAACTTTTGAGAGAAAGGATAAAGGGCTTTGATGAGAATATCTCTATCTCTGAAGCTAGTAATGGCTACAATGCTTTGGATAAATTGAAGTCTTTTCAATATGATTTACTTATTACAGATTTCCATATGCCAGTAATGAATGGAATGGAGTTAATAAAATCAATAAAATCGATCCCTGAAAAAAATAGACCTCGCAATGTCATAATGCTTTCTGCATTCTTAGAGGCAGGTGAGCCAGCAGAAGACTTAAGTTTTGTTAGATTCTTACCTAAAGATGATTTTAAAGATTCACTCTTTGAGCTTATTAGTGAATCTAGGGCTAAAGATGAAAAGCCATCTAGAAAAGATCAGCGTCGTGTAGGTTTTAATTCTAATGATAATGAAAATATAAGAATTGATATTGTTGGGAAGAACTTTGTTGATATAGTAAAAGGTAAAGATATTTCATTAGGAGGAATCGCCGTGAAGGTACCTCACTTTATAATTGATTGCAAAATAGGAGAGAATGTAGAATGCATAATCTCTCTACCTCAGAAGAAAACAATTAAGACATTTGGAACGGTAAGGCATGTTGGGGAAGAAAATGATTTTTATTTTGGAATCGAATTTACTAAAATGGATAAGCTTAGTGAAAAGAATCTAAAAGAATTTGTCGAATCTAAGCGCTAAAAGGTGAAAAGCGTTTTTGTCGGGTATAAGTAATAAGTACTTAAAGTTTATTAGTATTTAAATTTTATGCGGAAATATATTCCCTTTATTCTCAAGTCTCCAAGTTATCTAGTCGATTAAGTATTTACATACTTTTGGAGATTAGATTGAAGAAGTTTCTATTAATCACATTCACGTTACTAGTCAGTTTTGGCTCTTGGGCCGAGACAGCGCTTTATACTAGCTCTGGAAAAAAGTTCGAGATAACTGATGTAGAAGGTGCCATGTCTGAAATTTTTGATGAGGCAATTAAACCTCGTTATATAAATATATTTGTTCATGGAAGAGGGAAGCATCCTGAAAAAGGTCTTGAAGTTATTCCAGAAATTGAAAAGAAGCATGGAGTTAAAGTACTTATGTTTCATTGGCCATCATGGGAATCTGCCCTTGAGAGACCTTTAGCTGATGCAGTTGAATCTGGTAATGATCTAAATGCATTCTTGTTAGAGCTAAATGCATATGTGAGAAGACATCCTATAAAGATGTTTGGAGTTAAGTTAAGTATGCTCGTACATTCAATGGGAAATATCGTATTTAGATCAATGATTGAAAATCACTATATGGGTGACTTTAAGTGGAATCTCTTTTCAACCCTAACATTGAATGCTGCAGACTTACCGATGAAAAGACATGACGAATGGGTATCAAAAATTGACTTTAGTAAGAGCGTTTTCATCACTTACAATGACGATGATGTCGTTTTATATGGAAGTGAGCAGCTTGATCGTTTTAATAAAGATTTTGAAGAGTTTGAAGGGCCGAGATTGGGTCGAAACTTAGGAAAGTATTTAAAGAAAAATAAAGTTGGTAGGGCACCTAATGCTGTATATCTAGATTTTTCTAAGTTAACTTTTGGTGGGCATAGGCACTACCTTGTTAAAGATAAAAAGAAAAATGAGGTACTAAAAGAAACTTTCACTTCACTTTTACGAGGTAAGAAGCCACGCTTAGATAGAAAGAATGGAGTATATAAATTCTTTAAAAATATATTCTTTTTTAAACGTCCTTAAACCAATTTACCTTAAAATAATGAGCTCCACTTGATTTAGCAGCAGCTAGGCCTGTTTCACTATCTTCAAAGATAATTGTTTCTTTAGCAAAGCTATTTAGTTCCTTCATTGCAGTTAGATACGGTAATGGATCAGGTTTAGATTTTGTAAGATCGTCTCTGCAAATAATAATATCAAACATCTCGAAGATTCCAATCTTTTTAAGAATAACTTCTGCGATAATTCTCTCTGAAGCCGTTACAAGCCCTAGTTTGAAGGAGAGAGATTTTATATCTTTTAAAAGTTTACGAATTTCTGTATGTAATATTTCATTTTTAGAATTAATTATATCTATGAAGTTATTATTTTTTATCTGGAGAAACTCTGTTAGAGAGATATTAATACTATCGAGTTTTTTAAAGACATCAGTATCGGACATCCCTTGAAATTTTATCTGTAGATTTATAATTGATTCGTTACTAGCTGGATCAATCTTTTTTAATGTCATATGGAGTGCTTCAGCATGCAGACATTCAGTATCAACTAGAGTTCCATCAAGGTCAAAAAGAATTGTCTTAATCTCTTTTATTTGTGTAATAGTTTCTATTGTCGCAATTGTATCTAAACTTCGGATTAACATTAAAGCTCTCTTTTCATTATTTAATACATTTTATTCTAACTCACTTACTGCTCTTTGGACTTTAAAATTTAACTTTTTCTTAAGGTTTTGTGAGTAAAAAATTCCTCGCCAAACTAAATTTAATCTAAAAATATGGACGTTTCTTAATGCAATAGAGCTAGATCGAAGCTTAAATCGTTGATTACTCTTAACATCACTAAGTTATTCATTTTTCAAGTACTAGTCTTAGAAAATTTTTTGATCAGATAATTATATAATATTAATGAATATGGACCCAGTGGGGATAGGTGAAATAACTGACAATGAAGATAGATTACGCTCAAGAGCTATCCAACATTCGTGAACAACAGTATAACGCTGTAGATAAGCTTAAAGAAAGTTATGAAGCCGATTTGTCTAATGTAAAGAAAACTGCACATAGAAAAGAAATCAAGCTCAAAAAGAATCAAGAAGGTCAAAAAGAACAATTGATTCAAGACAATCAAGATAAAATAGAATTACTTAGTAATAGAACTAATAAATTGCTAGAAGAGAGAAGAGACTCATATCTTGGAGATCTTAGTACACAGAAGAAAGAGTTTTCAGAACGTCGTAATGAGCTTGCCAATGGCTATAAAAAGAAATTAGATAATATCAGTGACTCTTACACCAAATCACTTAAAGAGCATAAATACCTTGATAATTTACAGAGAAAAAATACAGCTGAAAACTTTGATTCATTAATCTCAACGAATAAGAAAAATCATACTGCACAAATTAATGAACTTACTACTAAGTCACAAGACAGTATAAAAGAGATTCGTAATGATTATAATAAGCGAGAGGACGAACTTGTTCGTGATCATCGTTTTACTAAAGACGAATTAATACGTAACTCTAGCGATCAATTAAGTGCAACTAAGAGTTTCTTCAATAAGAAAATGGATGAACTCAGAAAGTCTAAAGATGAAGAAATCCAGCGTCAAGGGGAGCGCTTTGAAAACTCTTTAGATAAAACTAAAAATGATGGAAAGGTCAAATTAGAGAATCAAAAATCGAAGTTTATTACTGCTATGACTAGTTTAAATAATGCTAGCGAAAGAGAGAGACAGATTCAAGAAAAAGAAAATGGACAAGTGATTACTCAGCTTAAAAGAGAAGGAGAGCAGGATAGATATAAGTTTACGAGAAGTCTTGATGAAGTTAGAGATAGATCAATTAAAGGAAAGGGCGTAGAGTTTCAAAAACAAGCTCTTAGAGATAGTTATGAAAATAGACTTAAGGGATTACAAGAACAGATGAGCGATCAACGAAGCCAATTTGAGGTTTTAAAAGATGATCTTGAATATGATATTTCAACTCGCTCGAAAGCAAAAGACTTCTTAGTCAGACAGAAACTAGATGAAAAGGATAGGGTTCATAATTCGAACTTTAGTGACATTATGATGAAGCAGAGAAATAAAGAGAGAACTTTGATAGATGAGTTTCAACGAAAGTTACAAACTATGGATCGGGATCATTTAGAGAGAAATATAGTAAAAGAAAATGAGTTCAGAGATAGTGTCGCAAGACAGAAGATGGTTTTTGGTGACAGTATTAATAAATTGAATGAAGCAAATATTCGAAATGTAAATAATCTTCAAGAAGAGTTTGCCAAAGAGAAATCGGAAATGGCCTATCTTGGAAATAAGTTATTGAATAATGTTACCCAAGAGCAAAAAACTGACTATATTCAAAAAGTTCAAAACCTAGTAGATAAGTATGAAAAGCTATTATCCTCTAAAAATTATGAATACGAAAGAATGCTTGAGGTTAAGGATCAGGCCATTAGCAATTTAGAACGAAGTTCAAAAAAAGAGCTTCAGGCCCAACAGCTATTTCAAAAAGAATCGAAAGATCTTAATCAAGCTGATTCTAAATCTCGCCTCGACTCGCAAAGGGTTCAGTATGAAGCCAGAATTACAGCTATGAAACAAAATCATGACGAGGAAATGGCCAGAGTTAAGCGTGAGTCCGATACAAAATTAGCTAAGCTGACCAATGCTTATGAAGACAAACTTCAAAAGCAATTGTCCGAACTAACAACGGAGTCAAAGAAGAAGTCAAATAAGGATAGAGAGGAGCTTAGACGTATAGTACAACAAAATACGATTCGCTCAGAACAAATGGTTGCAAATTACGAAAGACGAATCAAAGAAATGAAAAGGGCCTATGAACTCAATCGCTCGAGCGAAACAATTAGAACTCGAAGTTAATTATAGGCAATAATTGCAAACTCTTTCTTGTGTGTCGGCACCTGTGAATAAATTAAATGGTTAAATTTAAATGAATAAAACTTAGAAACGAATTCTACAATTCTTTCACTAAGATCAGGCGTTGGCATCTTTACCGTAAAGACTAGACCTTTTAAATTAGGATATTCTTTTGCAAGTCTAATTCCTTCTTTCAAAGACAAACCGGCCTGAAGGTTAAGGTCCATTATAATCCAGTCAATTTTCTTCTTTATTTGTGCTTTTGATATCTTTTGCACTGGGGACTGAAGGTGAGTAAAGTTTGAATTTTTTGAACAGATTTCATTCATTTCTCCTGGATCAATACCAATGACACAATTTCCTCTTTCTAAAAAAAATTGAGTGGCGCCACCTGGAGCACAACCGATATCTAGTATAGTATCTTGTTGAGAAACTTTCAGCTTATATGAATGAACGATTTCAGCTATTTTTAAATAGGCCCTTGAGGGGGAGTCCTCAGGAAGCGATAGCTGTGGAAAACCCCCTGGAGCACTATTTGAGTTAATGTCTGCCAAATGTAGCCCGAGCCAGATTTTATTGCGATCAACCTCTATGACGTCAAAGATGAAGTCAGCTGAAGAGTTAATATCGCTAGATGCTTTTTTACCGTCACGACTCCAATTATGAATATTGTAAGAGTGAATAGAGTAGTGCTTAAGATAGCTCTCTATTTCATCAGTCACTTTTTCTTCGTCTACTGGACCAAGGCATAGACCATGAACGCGACTAAATGCAAAGTGCATTGTAGATAAACTTTTTAAATCTATATCGTTCCCAGAATTCTTAAAAGTTAAAAAACCTGGTCTTGAAAAGCTCAGTTTGAGGTCCGGAAGTGCATATTTTAATTCTGATTTTAAATGCTCTTCATTTCCACGATTAGGTGTGAAGAAAAGAAATTGACCCTTAGACATATTGATTCCCAATTCTCTCTATTTATATATTATAATGAAGTATCTTAGCACCTATAAAAAAGAAGGGATAGTCATGATTACTAAGTCTAAAAACATTGCACTTGTTGCACACGACTCTAAGAAAGCCAAGCTTCTGAAGTGGTGCACAAAAAATAAGAATATTCTAAAAAATCACAAACTCTTTGCAACGGGAACCACTGGAATCTTGTTGGAAAAGGAGCTTGAAATGCCTGTAAAGAAGTTTGTATCTGGTCCTTTGGGCGGTGATCAGCAAATTGGCGCATCAATATGTCAGGGGAAAGTCGATATGCTTATTTTCTTTTGGGATCCATTACAGAGTATGCCTCATGATCCTGATATTAGAGCATTACTAAGATTAGCTACAGTTTGGAATATTCCTCTGGCCTGTAATCAAACGAGTGCTGATTTTCTCATCATTTCTCCGTTAATGAAAAAAGACTACACTCGTGATCTAGATCATTTGGATGGCTATAAGAAAAATAGAGAAGTGCTTATTGAAAAATCTTAGTGCGTTGCGCGCATGAGTTCAATGGCCAAAGAATTGAATGCCGGATATTTATACTTTTTAACATGGAGTTAAGTTTGGCAAATATTGGTAGAGTAGGAAAAGCATTTTTGGTTGGAAGTGGTGTAGTATATCCAATTCAAAGAGGTATCTTAAAAGTTGCTTCTAATGTAAATAGTGTAAATATCAAGAAGACGACTAAGAAGAAGTCGCCTTCAAGAAAGTCTTTAAAATAGTCTTAATTCTTTTGGAAGTTCAAAAATATGATCTTCTTTAGAGATCGGATCTTTTAGCTCAAGTTTGTGAGCAACTAGCTTCATTCCGTCTTTATTTTTATTCCCACGTCCGTATTTTGGGTCACCCATTACAGGGTGCTCAAATTTGTCGAAGTGCTGCCTAATTTGGTGGTATCTACCTGTGATAATTTCAATTTCAACTAGAGAGGTTTCTTCTTTGGTCTTTGCAAGCTTAAATAGAGTCTTGGCCTCTTTGTCTTCTAGACGGTAGTTTAATTCACCAGCCGACTCAGATAGTTTTCCTAGCACTTCAGCTTGATAGAACTTTCTGATAAGTTTACTTTGAAGGGCCTTGGTAAAAATCCTTGCAACTTTGTCAGTATAGGCAATGATCATTAATCCTGCTGTTTCTCTATCGAGTCGTTGGATTAAATAAACATTTGGCTTTTCTTTTTCTGCAACTCTTAAGATCGAAGCCTGATCACCAAATTTTGTACCCTGAGAAAGTATGCCAGATGGTTTGTACCAAACTCCCCAAGTTTTAGTTTTATATATTTCTTTGCATGCAGAAGTATCAACTTCAGCTAGATTTGGGTCATAGTGCAGTTCAAGATAGTCCGCTCTATTAAGAGTGGCCTTTGCCCGTCTTATTCGAGAAAGCGGCCCTTTACCTTTCTTTTTTAACCAAACACCACCGTTAGTTGCAATCTTTTTTATTTGAGCTTTAGAGAGGCCTGTATTTTCACTAAGAAAGTCTACTAGCAAAACACCTTCGTTTGTTTTAACTTCTCCTCTAAAAATGGTCTTTTTTAATTTCATACTATCCTTGAGAAAGTGTCCAAGGGCAACCTGGACAACCTGATTGACAACAGGCTTCGTCTTTCCAGTCATCATTTTGTTTTACTACTTTTATTTTGTAATAGAATTTGCCATCGTTTGAACTAATTAGTTCGTAATTTTCAAGCTCATCCCACGGTCCTAGTGTATTACCAAGAACTAAGGCCAACTTATACTGGTGTGCAGAAGATTTGTCTGTAAAAATGACGATATATTGTTGTTTTTGCACACAACTGACCCAGTATTCATTTTTATCTGCTATGTAATTCATGTTATAAGTATTCATTGTCACTATTTAACACATGTTTGAAAGAGATTAAAGTATGTATGACTTTCCTATAGAATATGAAGAGCCTGTATTTAGACCTCCTTCTGAAGGTAAGAGCTTTCTTTTGCAAGTAACAATAGGCTGTTCAAATAATAAGTGTACCTATTGCAATATGTATCGTAGCAAAAGCTATCGCGAGAGATCACTTGATGAGATTGAAGCTGACTTATTGAAAACTAAAACGTATTTCCAAAGGTTTAGCTATAGTCCTACTAAAGTATTTCTTTGTGATGGCGATGCTCTTGGAGCACCCACTGAATTACTTTTGAGTGTATTAGACTTAATATCGAAGTATTTTCCAAGCGTTGAGCGAGTTGGTATATATGCCACAGCTCAAAATATGCTTGATAAATCCATTGATGAGCTGAAAGCTTTAGCGCAAAAGAAATTAACAATCGCTTACTTAGGTATGGAAAGTGGAGACGATAAAGTACTTCATATGATTGTTAAAGGTAATAACGCAAAAGATATGCTTGAGGGGTCTCTAAAGATTAAAGAAGCAGGGATTCAACTTTCTGTTATTGCAATGTTGGGAGTTGGCGGGCTTAAACACTCCAAGAATCACGTGGAACAAACGGCGAAATTAATCAGTCTCATTTCTCCTGAGTTTTTTTCATTCTTATCTACTGTTGCTGTGCCGGGAACACCGTTTAAAACGATGGTGGATAGGGGATTAATCGAGGAGCTTTCGACTAAAGAGCTAACTACTGAAATGTATGAAATTTTAAAACAAATAAATGGACTGAAGAATAACACTCTTTTTAGGGCCAATCATGTATCAAACCAATTTCCTATTGGAGGGAGTTTGCCACAAGATAAAGAGAAATTACTCTCTCTGATCGGAGAATGGATTAGTAAAATTCCACAAGGTGTCTATCCTGAAGTTCCTCCACATATGCTATAAAGGTAAATTATGTTAGAAAAATATTTTTTCGAAATTCTTATTGCTCTTGTATTTATTATATCTCTTTTGAGTACACTGATATTCTTTCTATCGCGAAAAATTAAAGAGCAAAAGAAATTAAACAAAAGCGTTGAACACAAAGAGCGAGAGAAGGAAAAGTATATCCTAGAAAGTCTTGAAATTATAACAAAGGCCTTAGTCCAAGAGCAGTGTGAAATTTCAGAAGGATGTATCAGAATAAGAATGTTACTTCTTAATTGTCACGCCTTAGATATAGAATCTCAAGAATATATTGTCTTTGAAGAGCTATATCAAAAACTAAAAGATTTAAAAACTCATGAAAGTAGAAGTCAATTAAGTCTTCAGGAAAGAAGTAAAGAGGATCAACTTCGCTTCAAACTTGAGGATGAATATTGTGAGAAAATTATCGAAGCAAGTGAAAAATTGTTAAAAGAAGTAAAAGGTTTTTTATAAAATACTAAGTATGATAAAATAAATTATGACTTACTATGTTC
This sequence comes from Halobacteriovorax sp. HLS, assembly GCF_004006665.1. NCBI lineage: Bacteria > Pseudomonadati > Bdellovibrionota > Bacteriovoracia > Bacteriovoracales > Halobacteriovoraceae > Halobacteriovorax > Halobacteriovorax sp. HLS. The sequence continues at coordinate 237,219 of NZ_QOCL01000001.1, read as the reverse complement.
ACGACCTTAATCCTATGGCCATATCTCTTGGCTGGTTTATCCTACCTTGGTATTGGCTAGCATATATTTGCGGATTCTTCAGCGTCTATTTTGGTTTTTTCTCTCTAAAGAAAAAAGGGGACGTCACTTTTGGGCATAAGTTTATACATAGTTTTCTATCTCGGGGTTTTCTCATTCTTATCCTAGGCGGAAGAGTAGGCTATATACTCTTTTATAACTTATCTTATTATCTAAATCATCCCGCTAAAATTTTTGCTCTTTGGGAAGGTGGAATGAGCTTTCATGGAGCTATTATTGGTATTGGATTATATGCTCTTATATGCTCAAGAAAAGAAGGAGTTTCTCTTTTCAAACTCACTGACCCTATTTGCTTGTTTGCACCTCTAGGAATCTTCTTTGGACGCATGGCCAATTTTATGAATGGAGAGCTTGCAGGAAGAGCAACAGATGTGTCGTGGGCGGTCATTTTTCCAAAATTCTATGATAATATTCCTCGCCATCCATCGCAAATCTATGAAGCCCTTCTAGAGGGATTGTTGATATTTTTAGTAATGCAGATCTTTGTTAGAAATAAATTAAGTCGAGTTGGCTTCAGTTCTGGCATCTTTTTAGTGTTATATGGAATTGGTAGATTCTTCGTAGAATTTTTTAGAAATCCTGACCCTCAAATAGGGCTATTCTTTGAACTCTTAACGTTGGGGCAGTTCCTATGTTTAGCAATGATTATAATAGGTCTCATAATCATTGCTAATAGTCTTAAAAAGACTACTCCAGTAGAAAGACAGCCTCTTTAGCAAAATTGCTATGAAAGTCTTCATAAGTAGCTCTTTGAGACGTAATAGATTTTACTTCTTTTTCATAGTCCTTCTTATACTTTTGAGGAATAGAATCAAAATCAAATATATTAATGCCTTCAGTCTTCATTTCGCTACTAGAAGTGTCCCACATATCAAATACGCCAGGGAACTTTCCTCTTAAATAGTCAATCATACAGCCTGGGAAAAGTTCCACTGTTACTCTTGCGCAAGAATGAAGCTCAGCTTCGTCAATTACAATTGAATCATACATGAGGCGAATAGAGTTTCTTAGATCTTCTTTAGTTTTCTTCTTACGTTGTTCAAGTATATTAAACGTAACTCGAAGCCTTTTTATATGTTCAAGTTCTTCTTTGTATTTATCTTTTTCGTCCTCTGGAATATTATCATAGTCAAATGGATTGAAGTCTCCACTTAGGATTGCCGCTTGGAAAATTATTGGATACTTCTTTTCTATATATTCTTGAATACAGTTCAAGAACTCTTCTTCTTTTTTCATTTTCACACATTCATATTTCTTATTTTCATCCCAGACAAAGTATTCCTTAACGCCTATCCATATTGATGCACCTGAACCTGATAGAAGTGCACCTAAAGCCGTTCCTTGAAAAACTCTAGCATGGCCATTAGTAAAGAACTTAAGTCGATCCTTGTCCTGATCGCTCAATAGTTCATTCATAACTTTCTTACCATCTTGTAGTTTCTTATATCCTTTTACTGTTTTTGGTAGTGACCATAATTCCTTTTTAAGGGCCTTATTCGTTACTTTATTAATACCGTATTGAGAAGGTTTAAAGTCAAACTCTTCGAGCATCGCTGTGAGTTCAGATAGCTTGCTTTCTAGCTGGCGACGAACCTCTACATCCAGAGACTCTGTGTTTTGTATGAAGTACTCTAGTTCTCTGTGCACAATTGTGACTTTATCTTTTAGCATTGCCTGTTGAATAATTCTCTGCTTTATAATTCCTTCATCAAACCACCAGTCAAAGATACCGCCATCAAGCTGAGTTATACGCTTGTCCAGTTGTTTCATATAGTACTGGAGGTTTTTGTCCGATCTATAAAAGACCATTTTTTCCATGACCTCTTTTCCATCTTTAACAAAAGAGAGTTCAACTTCGGCCCTTTCACCTTCAAAAGAATATCTTTTTAAGATGTCCAAATTGTAAGCGATAGAGATTCTTTCATTTATTAGATTGTCTAATTGTTGTTTGTAATTAGTGAAGTCACTGGTCCATTTATCAACGTTCTTTAATACAATTTGTTCATCTTCGCTAAGTTCACTGCCATCAAATGTCTTCTTTAAAATTTTGTTATAGACAGCAGCGCTTGCGACGGTCTCATCTTCATCAAACATATAGAGCGAGACAAACTTATTATCGTTCCAGTTTTTAAAAGTATGTGTCCATGAATCTTTAAGTCTCGTCCACCATCCATCTTTTGGTAATTTGATTTGCATCTTTTTCGAAGATCGCTTGACTAGTTCTTTGTCTTCTAATGCTTTGAGAAGGTTCTTATTGTAGTCTGCACTTATAAAGTCTTTGATTATTCTATTACAGCCTTCTTCTGGAGAATTGATGCTCGCTGGATCTCTCTTTTGTGAAGATACGGTATCAAAAATCTGACTATGTTTATTAAATGTTGAACATGAGCAAAGGGAGAGTAATATGATTGTAATTAGTGTCTTTTTCATAGCTTAGCTCATCGGAATAAGGGTATAAAACCTTTATCTTGATTATCTAAGTTATTGATAATGTTTAAAATAAAATTGAATTTAAAACAATATATGGTTAGACTCTTAGCTCAGAGGAGATTTTATGAAAGACACGTACGAAAGAATTAATAATACCTGTATTGTGATTTTGACTTTTATTGCGATTACGGTTGCACTAATTTATACAAAAACAGTACTAATTCCATTTGTTATTTCATTATTTATTTTTTCGGTTTCCGGACCAGTTATTGATTGGTTTCAGAAAAAATTAAAAATACCTCGCTCAATCTCAGTGATATTAACAATGGCGATTTTCCTTGTAGGTTCCTTTTTTGTAAGTCTACTAGTTGTGAAGAGTTTAAATACTTTTATAAACGGTATTGATGAGTATCAAGAGCGATTTACTCAAACGGTTGAAGGGTCGGTGAGCTTGTTAAACGATTATGGAATCGAACTTAATGGTGAACGAATTAGAGAGAGCTTTCGTGAATTGCCAATATTTTCAATTTTTAAGAAACTTACGGGGCAGCTAGTATCCTTCATTTCAAACGCTATATTAATTATGATTATGGTTCTCTTTCTTATTGGAGGGGGAGCGACGAGTGAAATTCAAAACGTTACACTCCAGCAGGTTCAGTATAAAGTCTCAAAGTATGTTGCGACTAAGTTTACAGTTTCTTTTATAACAGCTCTCCTTATCGCAATATTATTCTTCGGCTTTAGTGTTGAACTCGCTTTTATGTTTGCTGTTTTAACATTTTTGCTTAATTTTATTCCAAGTGTCGGGTCGATTATCGCAACTTTATTACCTGTGCCTGTTCTCATTTTGCAATTTGGCTTTGGTCTAAAAATGGCGATTATCCTTCTTGCTTCATTTTTAATTCAATTTATTATTGGTAATGTTATCGAACCAAAACTAATGGGCGAGAATTTAGGACTTCATCCAATAGCTATTCTATTATTTTTACTTTTTTGGGGTCTCGTTTGGGGGATTCCGGGAATGTTCTTAGCTGTTCCGATTACTGCGGTTCTCAAAATCGTTTTTAGTCGTATCGAAACGACTAAAAGATTCTCCAGATTGCTAGAAGGTAAGCTAGATTAACCTTTTCGATTCTGCGATATTGAACTCTTGCTGGAACTCTGGACATTGGGCTTCAATTTCTTTGAAGCTCTTATGAAGATTAGTAATATTTTCTATACACTTATACGTTGTCCTTAGACTTTTTACTTTTGAGCATCGTTTTATTATCTTCTCTTCTAGGCAGGATAGTTTCTCTTGGATTGATTCTTCTGAAGCAATGAAATGAGATGAGCTTGGCAATCTGTGTTTTAGCCTAAGTGAGAGATGATGTTTAATCCTCGTATCAATAGAGATTACGTAGAATGTATGTATTGCATGTGAAGAGAAGTTTTCTGCCATACACTGGTCTTCTTTTTCAAAAGCAATCTTCTTATCTTTAAAACTCCAATTGAAAAAATCTTGTTTCTTTTCCAGTTGATCTTTTCTTTGGTGTGAGCTTTGACAGAAGCAGAATTTGTCTATTTCTTTTAAGAAGCTATAGTAGAGAGGGTGCTTTGTATTAGTAAGAAGGTTGGGGTAGTTGGCCTTAGTGTAATTATGTTCCAAGATTTTTTGAATGCATTGAAACTCTAGGGTATCGAATTGGCTCGTTTGACCAAGCTCTTTAGAAAAAGAGTTATAACTTATAATTAGAATTAAGATGCCGTGAAAGACTCGATTAATAGGCGCCTCCAGGTTCTTTACTAGTATATCATACCATGAATACTGGGCGTAGAGAGTAAAGATGTTTCAGTTTATCTGAAATCAGTTATTTACCAACTCTTATATTAAGAATAATATTAGATAGGCTTGGAGTATTTATGAATAAAGTAGCAATTGTTGTAAGTAGTGTTGGATACCATTGGGAAGAATTATATCAAGCCTACTGTGTATTTAGAGAAAGTGGAGTTGCTGTTGATTTTTTTACACCGACTGGAATAGAGGCAAGGCCCGATCCTGTAAGCCTTACTTATACCGGTCCATTCTCATGTGTAGGGTTAGGTATTTCTAGATCAATTGGTCCTGAAACAGCTCTTGGTCAAATATTGTTAGGGAAACTCTCTGGCGCTCGCCCACTGATAGAATTAGAGACAACATCTTACCAGGCCATTTATCTTCCTGGTGGACATGGTTGTTTATTCGATATCAATAAGAATGAGATGCTCCATCAAAAAATCTTAGAGCTTTATGAGCAAGGTAAGTTGTTAAGTGGTGTATGTCATGCAACGTCGACTTTTGCTTTTGTGAAATCAAATGGTCGATCAATTATCCAGTCTAAAAAAATAGTATCTTTTTCAGAGATTTTAGATCGAATACTTGTCACGTTACGGTTGGTTTCAAAAAATTACTTACCGATACCTTATAGTAATGAATTAGCATTGATAGAAAATGGTGCCAACCTGGGCGTATCTTCTAAGTTTATGGCGTTCATTAATCCATGGTTCTATGTTACAGATTTCCCATTTGTTACTGGGACTGGGCCAAAGGCGGCTCGTAGCGTGGCAAAAACATTAACAAGAGAAATGTAGTTATTTCTTCTTGTTGATTGCTTCTTCGTATTTTTTAATTTCTTCAGGGGATAGAGAAGTTCTTTCCATTTTTTTTATACTTCTGAGAGAGCTTATCATTTGATCACATTTGTGGACAGTTCCATCACCTTCAATAGGAGAAAACTTTCTACCTTCTTTTAGCCATGATATTTCTTTTCCACAATATTTACATTTAGACATTATTTTTCCTATTTTGCTAGATCGACAATCTTTTTAATATCTTCTAACGAGAAAGGTTTTTCAAGTATAAGATCAGCTTTTTTTAGAGCAGATTCTTGACTCATCATGTCGGAGATGGCGGATAGGAAAACAAATTTGGCCTTACTTTTGGGCTTAATTATCTCGTATAGTTCAATACCATTCATTCTTGGCATTTTAATATCTAAAATAATGACATCGAAACTTGGAATTGAAGGTTGCTTGCAAACTACTTCAGGGTCATTAAAGACAGTAACCTCGTGACCTAGAAATTCAAATTCATCTTTTAGGCAATCTGCTAACATTTCTTCGTCATCGACGATTAGTATTTTACTCATTTGGGTATTATTGCATGGGGAAGACTTTATGCAAGTAAATTTTTGTTTAGTTTTTTGGCCTAGCGCGTAGTCACGGAAACTTTGATAAATCACAGTATTTATAATAAGTTTAATACCTTATTTTGTTTCATTAGAGGTGTGTCCATGCTTGATGTTAAGTTTATTAAAGAAAATCTAGAAGCGGTAAAAACTGCTGCGAAAGTAAAGAACATTAACTTCAGTTTCGATGATTTGTTAAAACTGGATAAAGATATTTCTGAGCTAAAAGTTCAAGTTCAAGAACTTCAAGAAAAAAGAAACGCTCACTCTAAGAAAATACCAAAAGCAAGTAAGGAAGAAAGACCTGCTCTTATTGAAGAGGGAAGAGCAATTGGAACAGAGCTTGATGCTTTAAAGCCTGGTCTTTCCGAGAAAGAGGCACAATTAAAGTTACTTTTACTTCAGGCCCCAATGATTCCATCTGATAAAGCGCCAGTTGGAAAAGATGATACTGATAATGTTGAAGTGAAGTTACATGGAACACTTCCTAAGTTTGACTTTAAACCTTTGGATCACGTTGAGATCCTAGAGAAGAATGGTTGGGCCGAGTTTGAGAAGATTGCATCCGTAAGTGGTTCAAGAAGTTACTCTCTTCGAAATGATATGGTACTTCTTGAGATGGCCATGCATAGGTATGCTCTTGAAAAACTAAAGTCTAAAGGCTTCACACTTGTTTCGACACCTTCACTTGCAAGAGAGGAAGCACTCGTTGGAACAGGTCATTTTCCTACAGGTAAAGATCAAGTTTATTATCTCCCGGAAGATGATTTATATTTATCAGGAACTGCGGAAGTTCAGCTTAATTCATTACATGCAAAAGATATCTTACAAGAGAGTGATCTTCCTATTCTCTATGCAGGTTATTCGCCGTGCTTTAGAAGAGAGGCGGGAAGCTACGGTAGAGATGTTAGAGGTTTAATAAGAGTTCATCAGTTTATGAAAGTTGAGCAGTATGTAATTTGTAAAAACTCTGCTGAAGAGTCAGATAAGTGGCATAAGATGCTTTTAGAGACCTCTGAAGAGATTGTTCAAGACTTCGAACTTCCATATCGAATAGTTGAGTGTTGTACTGGGGATATGGGAACTGGAAAGGTCCGAATGTTTGATATTGAATGTTGGGTTCCTAGTGAGGAAAAATACCGTGAAACTCACAGTTGTTCTCAGCTACATGACTGGCAATCTAGAAGAACTCATACTAGATACAGAGATGGAGATGGTAAGGTTCAATTTGTGCACACCCTAAATAATACTGCAATTGCTACACCTAGAACTCTGGTACCATTTTTAGAGTGCCACCAGCAAGAAGATGGAAGTGTAAGAGTTCCTGAAAAACTTAGACCTTATCTTGGTGGAGTCGAGTTCTTAAGTAAATAGATTTTCTTTTTAGGGAGCTTTTCTTAAGCTCTCTATTTAAATTGCAGTAAGTTCAACGATTTTTCTTAATTTCTTTATATTTATTAAGTTATAACTCATTTTCTTCACATATTTACCCGAAGAGTAGTTAAGATTCTTGAATCTGAAACTAGAGGTAATAGATGAAAATTCTCATCGTTGATGATGATCAAATTAATGCAAAGATGCTTTCTAAAAGACTACTCAATAGAGGGTTTGAAGTAGAAACTGTTTATTGTGGTAAAGATTGTATTGATTATATTGAATCAGCTAAAGATGCTGACCTAGTTCTATTAGATATCATGATGCCTGACTTGTCGGGCCTAGAAGTTTTAACTCACCTTAGAAAAGAATACTCTACAATGGATTTGCCTATAATTATGGTTACTGCAAAAGGAGAAGTCTCTGACGTGGTAGATGCTATGAAAAAAGGGGCAAATGATTATATCCAGAAACCTGTTAATATGGATATTGCAGAGGCAAGAATTAGAACCCACTTATCTATGGGGCTTCTTAATAAAGAGAGTATTATTAAAAAAGAGCTAGAAACAGCTAATGCCATGATTGTTACTTATAATCATGAAATCAATAACCCGTTAACAATTGCAATGGGCATGCTTAGAAAGTGCATGATGAAAAAAGAGTTTGAAGGTCTGGAAAAAGTAGACCATGCTCTAAATAGAATAGCTGAAATTGTTAAGAAAATTGATAAAGTCTCTCAGGAAACTTCTGTGCAAACAGATAAGTATACTGAAGGGCAGAAAATGATTAAATTAAAATAGATCATTCTTAAACTGATAATTCCATTTCTTAAGTGTTAAGGATTCAACCTTCTTTCCCTCTGAACTATCTAAGTTAAAACAAATTTCTCCAAGCTCACTCTTCTTAGCAAGTTGAGAGTAGTACTCTTGCTTAGTGTAATTATTCAAATGAGTCGCGTGTATTAGTGTTGAAAAAATCTGATTACTTATAGTTTTAAAAATAATTTCTACAACATCATCAATGTGAATAAGATTTAGCGGGTGATTTCCAGAATTATTTACTTTTTTGATTAGAGAGTGGATAGGGTGTCTCGTCGAAGAAATTAGACCACTACAACGTATTATACAATCTTTTCTAAAGATAGATTCTTGTTCGTAGACATTCTTGGATCTTGCTGATTTTTGTATTGGTATAGTTTCTTCATTCACAATACCTTGATTGTTTTCGAAGACAGACGTGGAGCTGATATAAATAAATCTCCTGTTAGGAAATTTATTTCGAAACTCGAAGAGTTGATTTGTAGTTGTTTGGGAAGGAGGAATATTTATTATAAATAAATCTATATCAAAAAAAAACTCATCTGATTTTTCAATATTCTCTAAAGAGAATAAAATACCTTTATAGTTTTTATCTTCTTTATTTTTTGTTCGATTGGAGGCAATCACACTATAACCTTTGCTAACAAGAAAGTTTGCTAACTGGTGACCAAGGTGTCCAGCTCCAATAACGGCTATTTGTTTAATAATTTTTTTCAGCATAGATGTTATAATATTTTAGAAAGTGATTAATGACAAATCTCTTGAGACCAATCAAAATATAATATTAACATATATGAATGGAGTCATATGAAGTCAGTTCTTCAGTTTATAAAAATGCTATGGATGGCATTATATATGGGAGTAACTATGGGAATAATTATTCCTGTAACTTTTAGTATAGCCTTGCCTTTTGGATTATTAAACTTAGTTATAGATAAGAATGGGTTAAACTTTATCTCTGTTTAGTAAATTGTAAGATCACCAACCATTTTCAAAGTATCATCTTCGCTGCGTGAGAGCTTAAATCCATCAAGCTTTTTTACGAGTGACTTCATCGCATCGTTTGCATTTTCTAAAATCCCTTCAAATACTTGAATATCATTCTTCTTGGCATGAAATATCAACTCTTTCATTAATATGGTCCCAAGACCTAGCCCTTGAAACTTATCAATAATTGTGATGGCCACTTCCGCCCTGTTTGGATCATTAGAAAGAGCGTGATACCTTCCAACACCCACACCAATTAATTCATTACTCTCATTTAGAGTGCCAACGGCTAGTGCAAAATTCTTTTTGCCATCTAGTTCTGTTAAGTATTTAAGTTCTTTGTCGGTAAATTCTTTTTTAAACCCGAGAAATCTATGGTGAATTGATTGTGCAGACATATTAGATAAACCTTGGACTAGCCTTGATTTATCTTCTTTTTGGATAGGTCTTAAAACAAAATTTTGTCCATTCTTTGCCGTTATAGATTTCATTTTATCAATATATCATGCATTGAGATTTTCGAGAATAGGAAAGAGGTCTTGTTCATCAGGGACCTTAGAAGAGCTTAGTGAGTTCGAAATCTCTAAGAGTCGCTCGTGAGACAACTTCGAAAATCTTGAATCAACTTTTAGCCATAAGTAATAAGATGATTTGAGAAGCTGATTAGATTCGTTTTCTAAGTAAAGCGTATTGTCTTTTGAATCCCAAAAGAGAGTATGCGAGCCTCTATTTTTAAATTCTTCGTATTTATCAAAAGGCAATAGAGCTATTGGAGAAATTTTCTTGTAGGGATAGAGTGATTTTTTGGTCATTGAGACAAAGGATATCTCACAGGCCAAAGCTAGACGAATGTCTATGTTAATTGTAAGTCCCTCTAGTCCTTGTATCTTTCTCTTAGCGATAAGCATTTGAACTTTTCTTTTAAAAAGTGACTTTTGTTTTTGGTCTAAATGAGAGTATAGGGCATATCTTTGCTCTATTTTATTTTCCCAGCCACTAGGAAAGTCATATTTAAGAAATCGTGTATCCTTTTTTAAGGCCAGCAGTAGTTTTATAATAACAAATGAAATGACACTACAAATTCCGATTCCTACTAATGTTGAAGTTTCCATATTTAGTTTTCCTTTACTTATAGTTTCTAAGTCTACCAACACTGGAAGTAATAGGGGAGAATAATTATGAGCTATTATCTATTATATAGAGATATTGTCCTGCACTCTATTTTTTACTTCGTAACTGTTAAAATTCTATTACGCATTAGCTAAGGAGTTTAAATGCAAAAGAGAATTTTACTCATTGATGATGAATTGGATCTTTTAGAGTTAATGAAAGAAAGCTTGGTGAAGCTTGGACACTCAGTTGATTGTTTAACAGATCCACTACAAGCACTTAGAAAGTTCTATGATGAATCAAGTTTATACTCCTGCGTTATAATAGATTATCAATTACCTCGAATGGATGGTGTTGAGCTTGCTTTGCATATGATGGAGATTCTGCCCAATATACCAATTATTTTAACTACTGGGTATGCTGATGAGAGAATTCATTATCTACTTAGTAAGCATCGTAATATTTTGCTTCTCGAAAAACCATTTAAGTTAAATGAGCTGGTCTTCTTGATGACACAGGTTGTTGGAAGAGGCAATTTAAGGGTATCGGCTTAAAATTATTGCATAAATCATAACCAAACTTTGACACTCCACTTCTTTGTTTTCTATAATTTTATATAACTCAAAACAGGAAGATAAGAGTGAACGAGACATACTATTCTCTCAAAAAAGTTGCTGCCATGTTTGGTGGTCAACACCTCAAGGAAGATATTACTAGATTAGAACAGTCTGGTGAGATAGGCGCTCAGGTAAAGTTTAGATCAGGGGCCCTTTATCGTAAGGGGTTCAGCTCTAACGATATTTCTAAGATCGGCGAAAAACTAGGCTTTTTTAAAACATTTAATTCTCCCACTAGTCTTTGTGTATTTACGACTAAAGGTGGCGTGTTAAAAAGCACTTTAGCTTTAAACTTAGCGCGAACAGCTGCACTTCATGGTTTAAAAACTTGTGTTGTTGGGCTTGATATTCAAGGTGACGTAACAACAGCTTTAGGCTTTGACGATGGTCTTGAAGACTCTGCAGATCTCAATTATATTCTTGAAAAGCTCAATAGAACTAAGGGGCTTTCAGATATATTTAATAACAGTATTCGTTTAAACGAGGCCATCGTGCCAACGGATTTGGAAAATCTTTTCCTTATTCCTGAGACACCAGAGCTTGTTGCACTCAATGACTCCTTAAGTAATATAAATCGTCGAGAGTTTTGGCTTAAAGAGAAAGTTATTGATCCACTAAAGCAACACTTCGACTTAGTTATAATGGACTGCTCACCAAATTGGAATAAGCTAACAACCAATGCTTTAGTTGCATGTGATGCTCTTATTTCTCCATTAGAGTGCAAAATAAATAACTTTAGAAACTTTAAAGTATTCTCTAAATTTTTAGAGGAATTTAAACAAGAAATGAGACTTGATTTCGAATCAATTTTTGTTCCAACAAGATACAGTTTAAACAGAAAATTAAGCCAAGATATTTTAAGTTGGTATAGAGAAAATGTTGATGGCTGCATTGACGGAGCAATTAGAGAAGGTGTTTCAGGTGAAGAAGCTACGGCCTTGAATAAGAGCTTTATAGAGCATTGCCCAGGTAAGCCGGCATCAAATGAAATTATTGAAGTTCTTAGTGAAGTTCATAGAAGAATTGAAGAGTCGATTAGTAGAAGAACTCCCGAAGCTGCATCTTGGCAGTACAGTCGAAATCAGGCTAACCCACAGGAGAGTTCATGGCGTTAAGACTTAATGATGTTCGCTCTAAAAATAAGAATCAATCTGATGCTATCAAAGAAGTTAATGAAAATAGGGTCCTAAGACCTTGGGAAGGATTTGATCGACTTGGAGCACAGACTCGAACAATAAGCGCCAGAGAAGCAGTAAAAAAGGCTAGAGAAAAGGTTGAGTCCAACAATGATTTGGTTCAAAAACTACGGCAGGGCTTTGTTGAGTTAGAAGAATCTCGTAAATGGGATGAGGAAGTGGATCAAAAAGAGCTTCATCTAGACCAAGAGATCAAAGAGCTAACTAGCGAAATGAAGAAAATTAATACTCGCCCTGGAGTTATTACTTTCTTTAAAGAAATGTTTAAATCCTAAATAAATATAGAGGAATTATGGGGAAGAATAAAGTTCGCAAAAAACGTAAAGTTAGTCCAGTAAATCATCCACCGACTGAGTCAGAACTCAAGCAAGGAAAGAAGAATCTTTACATTCTTCTGGCAATGATTGTTGCAGGTATTGGAATAATATTCTATGGTCTGGGTCTTTAAGTACCTGGAGATAACAAATGAAAGATTTTAATTTAGGCCAACGCTGGATCAGTGAAGCTGAACCAGAACTAGGTCTTGGTGTCATCAATGACCTAACAGATAAAACAGTCTCCGTTTTATTCAGTGCAAGTGCGGTAGAGAGAAACTACGGAATAAAAACTTGTCCTCTGAAGAGAGTTTTATTTTGTGAAGGCGATGAAATATTAGTAGAAAATGGACAAAAACTGACTGTTGATAAAGTTCAGCAAGAAAATGGTTTGGCATTCTACCTTTGTGGAGAGCAGATTATTTCAGAATTAGATATTTCTGATTTGATGACGTTTAATAAGCCACAAGATAAGCTTTTTAATGGACTAGTATCTCCGCTAGATCACTTTCAGTTAAGATACGACACTTTAATTCATAGAAATGATTATAGTTGCTTAAATGTTAAAGGACTTCTAGGTCCAAGAGTTAGCTTGATTCCTCATCAGCTATATGTGGCCAAAGAAGTTTATAATAGGCCCATTCCTCGTGTTCTTCTGGCCGATGAGGTTGGGCTTGGTAAAACGATTGAAGCTGGGATGATTATTCATCAGCTTTTAACGTCTAAGAGGGCCAATAGAATTCTAATTATGGTTCCTGATTCACTTGTTTATCAGTGGTTTATTGAGCTTCATAGAAAGTTTGCTCTATCTTTTACCGTGATTAATCAAGAAACTACTTTAGAAGAAGGTACTAATCCTTTCATAGACAATGAAATTATGATTGTATCTACGGGATTACTGAAAGGAGCGCAAACAGCTCGAGAACTACTTGATCAAGCTGAGTTTGATGTTTTAGTTGTTGATGAAGCCCATCACTTAAAATGGAGTGAACAAGAAGCTTCAATTGAATATCAAGTTGTCGAGAAGGTTGCAGCTAGAACACCTGGCCTACTTCTTTTAACAGCAACTCCTGAGCAGTTAGGGTTACAAGGACACTTTAGTCGCTTAAAGCTCTTAGATGCGGATAGGTTTTTCTCTTATGAAAAATTTATTAAAGAGCATGAAAGTTTTGAGCACTTTGCTGGAATTGTAAAAAAGCTTGAGTCTGGTGTTGCTCTTGATATTGATGATAAGGAAATGTTAGGTGATATAGATATTGATGCAAGCTTAGATAAAGATACAATCATTTCGCAGCTTCTTGATAGACATGGAACAGGTCGGATTTATATTCGTAACACAAGAGAAAAAATGAAGGAAGTCTTCGACTTTTTTCCTAAAAGAATTCTAAAAGAAGATATTATTGAATTAGATGCCAAGACTGATAATTACGACGTTAACGTTTTCAGATCAAAAGCATTTTGGCTATTAGAAGAGCTTCAGAGATTAAATGGTAATAAGGCCTTACTTATTTGTAAGTCAAAGGCAAAGGTTCTCGCACTAGAGACGTTTATAAGAGAGAATGCTGTTAATATTTCTACAGCTGTATTTCACTCTGACTTATCTTTAATGGCAAGAGATAGACAGGCCGCTTTCTTTGCAGATGCTGAGGGGGCTCAAATCTTGTTATGTACAGAGATTGGTTCGGAGGGGAGAAATTTCGAATTTGCCTCTCACTTAGTACTCTTCGATCTCCCTTCTAATCCAGATTATCTAGAGCAACGAATTGGTCGACTTGATCGAATCGGTCAAAAAAGAGATATCCAAATACATGTTCCACTTGTTAAGGACTCACCAGAGCACCATCTTTTTAGATGGTATAACGAAGGCTTTAGCGCCTTTTCTCTTTCTGCTAAGTGTGGAGGTACGTTGTATCGCAAGTTTAGAGAAAGAGTTGAAGCCCTTAGTAGTGAAACAATAGAAGAATTAATCTCAGATACTAAGAAAGAGTATGAGATTGTAATGAAAGAACTTGAAGATGGAAGAGATATCCTTATAGAGAAAAACTCTTATAAAGAAGATGTTGCTCTTAGTTTAAGAAAAGAAATAAGAGCTATTGATAACTCTAAAGAACTAAGAGAGTTTCTTGACATTGTTTTTCATCACCTTGGAGTTGATTCTGAAGACCTTGGTGAAGATGTTCTCTTTGTTCGTCCAACGGATAATATGCTTCTTCCTCACTTTCCAGGCCTTAATAAAGATGGACAGACGTTTACTTTTAATAGGCAAATTGCTCTTGAAAGAGAGGAATTTGGCTTTTTAAATTGGGATCATCCACTAGTTCAAGGTATTAGTGATCTTATTCTTAGTGAAGGTTTAGGTTCGGTAAGTGTAGCACAAAGAAAGATTTCAAAAGGTTCGAAAGGATTCTTTGAGTGCTTCTATGTTTTAGAAACAGTTCATAATCAAGAGTTAGAGTCATCTAAATTCTTTCCTCCAACAATAATTAGAGTCCTACTTGATACTAAAGGAGAAGACTTTAGCGAAAAGTGGCCAAAAGAAATGCTTGATAGCAAAATTGAAACGGCTTCACGAGAAAATATCCTGAGAGTTACGAAGTTCCCTAAGGACGGTGTTCTAAAGGTTATTTCCAAAGCAGGGGAGCTTGCTAAGAGTAAGTCGCTGACTATAAAAGCACGATTTGAAGAAAATATGCTTAATCAGTTGAATGAACAAGAAGAGAGACTGACTTACTTAAAGAAAGTTAATCCTTCAATACGTGATGAAGAGATTGAATGGGTAAGAATGCAACGAGAAGAACTTCAGAAAATTCTTTCTATTGCTGAGCTTCGCCTCGATAGTTTTAGAGTGATTGTTTAATTATTTTGAAAAGTTCTTGATATCATTTTCAGTAAAACATTGTTCAATTAAAGGCCCTTGAGTTGCCTTTAATTGGGCCATAGTTGTACCTAAAATTAGCGCTTTTAAAGACTTCTGGCATCTTTGCTGAGTATAGTGAATATCCATAGCTTGGCAATTATTGTCAAATAGATGTGACTCTCTTTGATAACCCTTGAATTTTTTCATAGATAGTTCTTCACATTCGTCTAATGTATAGACTTTCTTAGAACAAGAAAAAAATAGTACCGTTAAGATGATTAGAAACTTAGAGGTCAAGAAGACCTTCCTCAGTTAGAACACCTTTAAATTTATTTAATAAATCAAGCTCGAAATTTCCAAGTTCTTCTATAAGAATTTCTTTTATTACTTCTTTAGGTGTCATCTCTGTAGTGATACACATTTTGTCATAAATATTAACAAGTGAGAGAATGTATTCACTTTGAGAAAGTTGTGTTTTCTTATTCGGTCCATCTCCAGACTTCACTTCCTCATGGTTTAAAATCAGATTCATGGTCTTCTTATTCACATATGGCTTTTCAGCGAGTACGGCCATGCAGTCTTTTACATGGGCTCCATAGAGAAGTCTTTCATCAGGCTTTAGATCCTTTCTATTCTTTTTGAATAAGTCCCTGGCCTCTTGGTCCATTTGCATGAGACCGATATCATGAAGTAGTCCAGCAACAGCAATTTCATCAAGTTCTTCTTCACTAAGGTTCATTTTTTGACCAAGCTTCATTGAAAGTGCACTTACGTTTAATGAATGTTTAATTAAGAGGTCTTCCTCTTCAACCTTTTTGCCAAAAATCTCTTTAAGGGCTTCTGGGTTATCACTAATACACTGTCTAAGACTTCTTGCCGCGTTCTCAGTCATTTTGTAAGAAGTCTCACTTTCAGGGTCTTTTTGCATACGCTCAACAGCTGTCCCACAAACTCCCTCTACTAGGTTTACTTTCTCTTCGGTCGTAGCTGTTTCAGAGTTCATTGTTTCATTTAATAAGGCATCCAAAAACTTTTGATAGTTCATCTCATCAGATTCATCAATATAGAACTTTGCAATCTTTTGCTTTTTTAATTTTCCATATTTCTCTTCTTCGATTTCGCTGCCTCTATTTGCATAAATAATATATTGATCTTTGAAAAATATAAATAAATCGAAAGTTAGTTCTCGACTTGGTTTTACAGTTCTGATTCGTAAAGGAGTGTACGCCATGGGATTCCTATTCACTTTTTAAGGTTCAATATATTTTAAAGTCTTATCGTAAATATGCTAGTTATTTTTAGAATTTTTGAATTGAGCAATTAACTCAAGCTTGGAAAGGTTAGAGTTATTTTTGTTCCGGAAGAGTTAGTTTTCTCATGTTTTTCTTGAGATTCGATTTCAATATGTCCTCCAAAGCGTCCCATGTAGTTGGATATTAATCTTAATCCATTTCCCGTTCCTTCTTCGCCACTTGTTCCAGGTGTTGTATTAATAGATTTATATCTTAAAAAGTTGTTAATATTTTCTTTAGATATCCCAATACCGCTATCTGAGACTACTATTGATTTTGTTGAGTTTGTCTCGTAAGAAGAAAATAAAATTTTAGAATTTTCGTAAGAGAATTTGATGGAGTTAGACATTAGGTTATTTATAATGTGATTTAATAATATAGTAGGCTCACTATAAACCTCGAATGCAGGATCTATATTATTTTCTAAGGAGATAGACTTTTCGCTCAACTTATCTTGAAATATAAATCTAGAGTCTTCAATGGTTTTATATACATTTACATCTGATAAATTTATTGGACTTTTCTCATTCTCAATTAACTCAGCTCTAACGTTGTGTAAAATATTACTTATATTTTGTGAAGCCCTATCTATTTTTTCCCAAGTTTCGATCTTGTTAACAAGATTCGGATCTCTTTTAATTTTTCGACTAAACCCAGTTATAACAAAGAGGGAGTTTGATATGTCATGAGATAAAACTCGAGACAGTCTTAGAAATTTTTGATGTAGAACTGACTCTTGCTTAACTTTGTCGTTAATTTTATCAATATAAGCAATTTTATAAGCTAGACCTAGGGCAATTATGATGACCTCTAAAAGGTTGCCTATTAGTAGAGAGTTTTTTGTAAATATATTTACAGGTAGAAGTCCTAGGTTCATAGAAAACCAAATTCCAGCACCTATAAATATAAAAATAAATGAGCCTAGATAGAACTTGGCCATGATAACTTTTTTCTTTAGACATAGAAGGGTTGTAACTAAGATAAGAAGAAGTGTTAAGGCTAAAGTTAAGTCAATTGTTATTCCAAGAATATTAGAATACTTTGTAAAAAAAGGTGTGAAGACAATTGAAATATGCAGGAGTATGAAAATAAATGCGAATTTATAATAGCGTAGTGCCGTGGGGAGATTGTGTTTAATTTTTAAAAAATTGAGAGAGAAAATTGAAGTAAACAATATTGCCAATGCTGATGATAGAAGAACATATTTTGAAAAGTTGAAGTTCTTGGGCATGAAAAAGTAATCTAGAGCTCCATTCAGATTAAGAACTAATGATGAGATACCTACGCAAAGAAAGAAATATAGAAGATAAATAATATCTTTAGTAAAAAACCATATGAGCAAGTTGTATAAAGCGATTGCTAAAACCGCTCCAAAGTAGAAGTAAAGAAATAGCTTCTTACTATCATCTTCCTTTTTAAAGGTTTCCTCATCTGCTAGGAAAATTTTAGTATCTAATCTATGTTTAGAGGTTCTTTTTATGTAATATGTTAATTTTTCATTAGGGAGGATTGATAAATAAAAAGCAGGAACTAAAGATTTTACTTTTCTAAATGCATAGCTTACTGAATTACCGTTTTGTTCTTGATGAACTAGCGTCCCATTATCATTTATTACAAATAGTTCGAGTTTTCCTGATAATGTGCTGTCTAGATACAAGTATCTTTTAAGTTCTTTATCAGTATCGTTATAGAGTGTGAATTTCACCCAAAGAGCAGATTTGGTGTATTCTTGCTTTAGCTCAGCTTTGTTATTTACTTGAAACTTCTTTGCCGAATTATAAACTTCTGTAAATAATACATTTGAGTCAGTTTGAATCTTCTCGACATGTTGAGTTAAATCAATTCTTCTGTCGCTGACTTTTTCGCTGAGATTGGAAACATATCCATACGCATCATTAATTTCTACACAGAAAATGATTGAAATGAGTAGTCGAATAAATTGAACATGTATAAACTTAACCATAGTCTTTTTTACTCTACTATATAAAGAACTAAATGAATATCATCTAGGTTACAGCATGGACTTTTATTTTGACTTTTTATCTCCATATTCTTACTTAGCATTTCAGTGGTTAAAGAAGAATAAGGTCTTACTTGATGGTCTATCTATTGAGCTAAACTTCGTGCCTGTGACCATGGCAAAAATTATTCATTCACATGAAACGAAAGGCCCTGCCGAAATTGAAACGAAGAGAAATTATCTCTTTCGAGATTGCTTGAGATATAGTGCTGTTAACAAGATTGACTTTGTTGCCCCAAAGTCTCTTCCATTCAATTCGTTATATGCTCTAAGACTTGTTCTTGCAGTTAATGAACCAGGTGACAGATTTAAAATGATTGACTCTCTTTTTAGTGCAAGCTGGGGGAGTGGAAAAGATATTAGTGATGAGTTTGAGTTGAAGTCTATTTTGGAAGAGGCAGGCTTTAGTACCGATCTGCTAGAAATGACAACTTCTAAAGATATTAGAAGGATTCTTAAAACGAATGTTAATGGTGCTATCGATAGAGGAGTTTTTGGTGTACCAACGTTCTTCTATAAAGATGAACTTTTTTGGGGGAATGACTCAACTAAGTATTTGGAACTTGCTATCGCAGGTAAGGATCCAATGGATAAAGATAAATATAATAACTTTTTAAATAATCACCCATTTAACTAAAGGATAAAGATGAAAGTATTAATTGCCTTAATTCTTGCAATGACAACGCTTACTACATTTGCTGCTAAGAAACGTACTACTGTAGTAATGGAAACGACTAAAGGGAATATCGAAATTGAGCTATTCGAAGATAGTGCGCCAATCTCTTCAAAGAACTTTTTAAGCTACGTAGATAGCAAGTTCTATGAAGGAACTATTTTTCATAGAGTTATTGATAACTTTATGATTCAAGGTGGTGGATATGATTCAAAATTAGTTGAAAAGAAGACGATGCCTGCCATCAAGAATGAAGCAACTAATAGAATTAGTAACTCTACTGGCACTATTGCAATGGCCAGAACTTCTTCGGTCAATTCAGCTACTAGTCAGTTTTTTATCAATGTTAATAATAATACTTTTCTAGATCACAGAAGCTCAGATCCAAGAGAGTTTGGTTATGCTGTTTTTGGTAAGGTTACTAAGGGAATGAGTGTTGTTAATGTAATCAAAAAAGCTGCAAAGTCTCCTAAGGGAGCACACACAGACCTCCCTGCTGAAACAATTATGATTAAGAAAGTATACGTTAAGAAATAATTACTTTAACCACTCGAAAAGCTCATAGTGTTCATTAGACATACCAATCTTATGATATACACTCTGGGCCTTCGTGTTGGATTTATCTACATATAGTCTAAGACCTGCAAGGTCTTCGTCCTTTACGACAATATCCTTTAAGTATTCATACATTGTTCTAAAGACTTTTTGAGAGCGCATTTCTTTGATTATGTAAACTGAGTGTATCCATTTGACGGTTTTGCAGCGCCAATCACTCCATTCATTTACAGTAAGAAGAGAGCCAATAATTTCTTGGTTAGAATTAAGGGCCACGTAATATATTCCCTTCGTAGAGTCTTCGAAGACTGCCGTAACTCCTCTTGTAACAGTTTCTTTATCTAACTCTAAATTCTCTGTTTCCATTGCCATCGCAACTTGAAAATCGACAATTTTATGTAAATGTTCACCAATATTTGCTTTTAAAACTTTAAACATTTCTCATCCTAGTTAATAATAAGCTTAGCAAAGGTTATAGAAATGAGAAATAAAGAATTAGATAAAATATGGAATGGACACTGGAGGAACTCTATTTTGGAGTCTTCAAAGATGAAGTACCATCTCAAAGAAATAGAGCCTTCTATTTCTTCTCCTCTGGATATTTTACATTTTTATATACTGTCTAATCTTTACAACTATTCTATTAAGGATCGAAATGAAAGTGAGGTTAAAATAATCTCTTTTTTTAGAGAGGGGACCTTTACTGCTAGTGAACTTTATTTAATCTATTTCTATAAACATGCCTTTTCAGAAGCATTTCACATAACTCTAGATGCTACTATAGATCGAGATCTCTCTAAAGTTTGGAACTTTGCTGGACTTAGCACAAACTTTTCTAATTTTTCAAGGAATCATTGGCGTTCATTAAAACAATTCATGGCGCAAAGAGAGGGGGTTAAGCTCGTTCTCTTCCTTAGGAGGGATAGAAAGTATATTGGTCAGATGGTGCTGCTAAACTCAGATGGCAGTATAAAGAAAAATTGGAATCTTCCCGCACTATGTAAAGGAAGGGCGAATAAGCCTTTTTATGTTTCTAATGGTCAAACTCCATGTGGAATTTACCAAGTAGATTCTGTTATGCCTGAAGCTAATGAAAAAAAACTATTCGGCAATAATCGAAGACTGAAGCTTGAGTTTGTTAATCGAGAGATTATCGAAGAGCAATTTGATGAATTACTTCTTGAGCATCATTTTTGGAAAGAGGCGATTATTGCGCAAGCGCGAGGAAGATCCTTGCTTAGGATTCATGGAACAGGACTTAAAAATAAGAATTTTTTAAGTAGTCATTACCCTCATGTCACAACATCAGGTTGTATTTCAATGAGAGAGACTTCTAAAGAAGATCATCAAAGAGAGCTACTAGATACTTTGATGAATAGCTTAGGTTTAGAACAAAATTTTTCTAATGAAGTCCATATCAGTGGCACTTTAGCTGTTATTGAACTAGATGAATCTGCTAGCTCTGTTGAGCTTAAGGATATCGTAGAGCTAGATCAGTAGTATGGGGTTTCAGCTAATGATTGTTCAATGATTCTCAATTGGTTTGTTAGGTCTTGAATTTGAATATCCCAGTAATGATGTTCAGCAAACTGTGGGAAATGTAACTTAAATGCTGGGTCTTCCCATCTTTTGGAGATCCAAGTACTGAAGTGAATGAAACGAAGAGTTCTTAACGGTTCTATAAGTTTTAATTGTTCTCTAGCGAATGGTCTCATTGTTTCATAGGCCTCAAGTAGAATCTCTCTATCTTGTCTGGCTTCATTGTCAATTCCTGGAATGGCCAGCCATATATCTTGAACTTCAGGCCCCATGACCATGTCATCGAAGTCTATCAGATGAAGAGCTGTTTCGTCTCTTCTAATTATATTTCCAATATGACAATCGCCATGAAGGCGAATAAATTTATCTTTCTTAAAAAGTGGAGAACTAATTGCGCAAATCTTTTCAACCAGTGACTTATAGCTCTGCTCTAAATGAGGTGGAATGACTTTCTTATCCAGAAGATACTCAAGGTTTTTCAATCCGTAGTTTTGAGGTGTTATTTCGAGTCTGTGCTCGGCTTTCTTGGAGGCCCCAATATTGTGAAGTCGTGCTAAAGTTCTTCCAAGAATCTCAAGATCATCAATATTCATCTCATCAGGTGCTCTTCCTCCTTTTTTAGGAAAAACACAGTAGTAAAGACCTGAATTTTCATCGAGAAATAAAGTCTCTCCATTAAAACTCATTGGAGCAATGACGGGAATCTCTTCTTCATCTAACTCTTGAAGAAACTTATGCTCATCTAAAATTTGTTCTTTTGACCATCTTCCAGGTCTATAAAATTTAGCGATCACAGAATGTTCTGAAATATTATCCGAATTACTATAAATCTCAATTTCATAAACACGATTTTCCATCGAATTCATGACCATTGTTCTACCTGTTGTCTCTAGACCTAGATTATCTATGGCATCTAGTATTTGATCAGGGCCTAATTGGTAAAAGAATTGGGTTTCTTTGTCGCCCCACATTTTTTGTGACATTTCAGGACCTTATATTTCTGATTAATAAAGTTGGTTTTTTGAGTACTTGGTCATTATAGAGCATAAAACGGAAAAAAACACCGATAAAGATGATCGTTTCACTAAGCTTGATATAATTGTGGTGTGGAGCTTATTAATTATGACAAGATTAAAAAAACAACCTAAAGAAGAAAAAGTCGAATTCAGCTATTCAAAGTTTAAGTCTATAGATGGCAGGCATCCTTTGCAAAAAGAGGTTCCTGATTCAACTCTTAACTATAAGGCACGAACAAGAAAGGGTGGGAAGGTGGCCTTCTTTAACTTTGATCTTGCAAAAGAGATGGGTCTAATACCTAAGAGTCATCCAAATGAATTGACTCCCGAACTTGAAGAAGAGATCTTACATACATTTAGCCTTGTCATTATTAATGAGTATGATGAAATAAATGAAATCTCATACCCTGAAGATGAGGTTCGCCCTCATGAATATATGGCGACAAGATATTTACAATTACAGCATCCTAATAAACAAGGAAAGACTTCTGGCGATGGAAGAAGTATTTGGAATGGACAGGTTAAGCACAGAGGTAAGACTTGGGATATCTCTAGTGCTGGGACGGGTGCAACGGCCTTAAGTCCTGCCACTCATATTTATGGAAAATATTGGAAAACTGGGGACCCTACTATCTCCTACGGTTGTGGTTATTCTGAAATCGATGAAGGAATGGGAACACTCTTTTTTAGTGAGATTTTTAATAAGAATAATTTAGAGACAGAAAGAGTTCTAGGCATAATAGAGTTTAAAAAAGGTATTTCGATCAATATTAGGGCCCAACAAAATCTTCTTCGACCTTCTCATATGTTTAATTATTTGAAGCAAGGTGATTATGAAAATTTGAAAAGTATCGTGAATTTCTATATTGATCGTGAAATAGGAAATGGAAATTTCAATGATGCTCCAAAGAGTGCTAAGAAGCGCTATGATTATTTTCTAGAAAAACAAACTGAAATATTTGCTAAAATGAGCGCTAAGTTAGAGGATGAGTATATATTCTGTTGGCTTGATTGGGATGGTGATAATATCCTGATGAATGGTGGAATTATTGACTATGGATCTATTAGACAGTTTGGTCTGTTTCATAGTGAGTATCGTTATGATGATGTTGAAAGATATTCGACAACGATACTAGAACAAAAGAATAAGGCCAAGTATACAGTTCAATGTTTCGCTCAAATTGTAGACTACTTAAAAACTAAAGAGAGAAAATCGGTTAAAGACTTCTCAAAAGATAAATCACTTGAAAAATTTGATCAAATTTTTCAAAAATCAAAGTACGAAAACCTCCTTTTGAAAATAGGCTTTACCGATGAGCAAAAAGAGTATCTTCTAAAGAATCATCTTGATTTAGTCGAAAGTTTTTCAAAGTGTTTTGTTTATTTTGAAAGAGCAAAATCTAAAGTAGGGATTCATGAAGTTGCTGATGGTATCAATTGGTCAGCAATTTTTTGTATGCGAGATATTCTAAGAGAGCTGCCTCAGTTGCTGCTAGTTAGAAAAGAAAAGCTGAATTATGATGAATTTTTAGAGGTCATTAAGTCTTCTTACGCTACGGAAAGAGACTTAAGGCTCAATTCTCATCGAAAGAAAATGATTAATGATTTTCAAAATTACTATATCGAGCTATGTCAGGTTGTATCCAAGACAGAGTCTTATACATATGAAAAGTTGTTATTAGAGTTAACAATGAGGTCTAGTGTTATTAATAAATATGATCGTGTTACAGGTGACTCTGTCGCAACAATTGTTGATAAAATATTACAGTATAGACCGAAGCTAAAGCCTAAGCAGCTCTATTCTCTTTTAGAGAAGTTTTGTGAATATCAAAACTTTGATCCAGAAAAATGTATAGGCACTCCTAAACCAGATAAGGTACAATCGAAGTTTATGAATAATATGTTAAAAATAGTTAGAGATTATAGAGAGGGGCTGTGAAGTTAGTCTTTTATTCTGGCGGATGCTCGCAAGATAATTTTGAACTTGATAAAATTACCCTTGATCTCTGTAAAAAAGAAAATCCAAGAATGACTTTCATACCTTCTTGGTCGTATGAGTCAGAGTATGACTTTCGAAACTTTGTTGATCAATATAGTAGGCATGGTATAACACAATTTTTACATTTTCCTGTTGATATTCCCTATGATGAAATTCTTTTTAAAGAGGCATTTAAAAGTGATATTATTCATCTTGATGGAGGAAATACATATTATTTTTTAAAGTCTTTACGAAAAAAGGGAATGCTTAAGCTATTGAAAGAGTTTGTTGCAAATGGTGGAATACTGACTGGCCTTAGTGCAGGGGCCATTATTATGACTCCAAATATTTCAACAGCAGGATTTCCTGAGTTCGATAGAGATGATAATGACGTTAATATTAGTAATTTTAAAGCAATGAACTTGGTCAAATTTGAGTTTTTTCCTCATTATAGAAATTCTAGTCGCTATGATAAGGACCTGGTTCAGCATTCTCGAAAAATTAATATACCAATATATGCTCTACCAGACGGAAGTGGCATTATTATTGAAGACCATACCATTAAGTTCCACGGTCCTGCTTACTGTTTCTTTAATGGTCAAAAAATCATGATCAATTCCAAGTTTCCATTAAAAAACTACTCTTCTTTTGAAAATGATATAATTCGAATTTAGAAGCTGTTATACTATTATAAATTTTAAATGGATTTAAATGAAAGTTTTAATAGTCACACCTTTTAAGAACTTCCCTGGAGGGGTAGAAAGTTACAATCAATTGATTGAGTCAATTTTAATTAAGAATGGCCATGAAGTTGAATACTTAACTACAGATGGAGAAGTCTCGACACTTCTAAGACTTAAATCTAAGGTTTTTGGATTACCAACAATCACAGCAAATAGATTTTGTAATATAGATTCGTCTATATATGATCTGATTATTTGTAATGGAGAGTTTAATCTTGGGATTGAACATCCAAATGTCATCAATATTTTTCATGGCTCTTACATTGGTCTTAGAGATTTTACGAAATCTCAAATTTCTTTGAAGTACTATTTAAGTCTTACTTGGCAGGGAGCACTTCAGGTTAAAGACTGTGCAAATAAGAAGATAGTAACCGTTTCACAGTTCAATGCTTCGCAACTTAGAAAGCAAAATATTATCGTTAGCTCAATATTACTTAACCCCGTTGACACTTCTAAATTTAAACCTGTTGACCATATTGATAGGAGTGGGATTTTGAATGTCGGGACCTTTAAAGAGTGGGTAAAAGGCTTTGATTTACTTAAAAAACTCAGCTTTATCAGAGATGATTTGACTTGTGTAACAGATATAAGACCTGATTTTAACTGTCGCTGGATTGAGTCAACTCCTGATCTTGATATTGTAAATATATATCAATCCCATAAAATTGTCGTTATTCCTAGTCGATTTGAATCAGCTTCTCTTGTTGCTTTAGAGGCGATGGCATGTGGTGTACCAATTGTAATGAATCGAGTTGGATATGCATTTGAGTTGGAAAAGGAAATAGAAGACTTTGTTATGTCGCCTGAAGACTTAAATGATGGGCAAAAGTATCATGATAGGATTGAAAAGATATTATCAAATTATGATTTCTACAGCACTAAGGCCAGAGAGTATGTCATGCAGTATCATAGTCTGGAAGTCTTTGAGAAAAACTTCTGTAAGCTAGTGAATGATAGCAAGTAGATTAAGTAATTTTTTTGAAGGGTAGTTTCTTAGATAACTCTTGAATATAGAATTTCGTTTGTTCTTTTTCCTCATCGACGAAGTGATAAATAGGCTTAGCAAGTGTATCATCGTTAATAAAGTGTGCACTATAAGTTAAAACAGGTTTAAACCCTCTTTGAATTTTGTGTTCTCCTTGAGCACCTGCTTCAAAAATATCTATCTTATTTTTTATACAATAATCTATCCCTTGATAGTAACAAAGTTCGAAGTGTAGGTTAGAATACATATCAAGACAGCCCCAGTATCTACCATAAAGCTTCTCTCTTCCTTTAAAAAATAATGACGCTGCTACCAGCCTTTCATCCTTAAAAGCCCCTATTAGTAATAGTTGTTGTGGCATATTTTTGAAAATACTTGCAAAGAAAGATCGATTTAGATATGCATGAGCACCTTTTTTATCAACTGTACTTAGGTAAAGTTCATAAAACTCATCAGTGTATTTACCTAGTTCTTCACATGAAATATTTCTAATATGTAATTCAGTATTTCTCTCCTTTAGTATTTGTTTCTTTTTCTTTGTTTTGAATGTTTCTAGATAGTGAGAAAAACTGTCGTAGTTTTCATTCTTCCAATGATACTGGAAGGAATGACGTATTTTGAAACTGATAGGTATTATTTCTAACTCAGTTGATTCTAGAAAGAGTAGATGAGTTGATGAGTAGAGGGAATCTTTACTTACATCACTTAAATAAGTTAATAACTCATTGGTTGACTTAGAGCACATCGATATAAAGGTTCTATTAGTCACAGGTGAGTACGGATGTTGAGAAACTAATTTAGGATAGTAGGACTTTGCATTTCGCTGAAAGAAGTCTGCCCAGGCCCAGTCAAAAATATATTCTCCATAGCTATGCATTTTGCTAAATAGAACCATGGCAGCTTTTAATTCATTATCTTGGAAAGAGAGTATATATTGAGGCTTAATACCTCTTTCGGCTCCAATAGAGCCACTATCTTCTAATGCTTTGAAGAAGTGATATTGGTTAAAGGGGTCATTTTCATGTACCAGTTTATTCCAATCACTTTCTTTGATATCATTAATGGAATCAATCACTTTTATACTCATGGAGAGTTCCTTGAACGATGAATTAGATGGAAAATTGAGAGTTATAACTGCTCAAACGTTAGGTCACTATAATGGTAAATCTAAAGAATTTTGGCAAGGAACAAAAGACCATGATGTTACACAAAATATTGAATCTCTTCTGAGTCATATTCAAGGAGATGGACCTTTTGATATTTTAGACTTTGGTTGTGGCCCAGGAAGGGATATAAAGTCTTTTTTCAAGCTAGGTCACAGGGTAGTAGGCCTTGATGGGTGTGAGAATTTTGTTGCTATGGCAAAGGAGCTAACCAGTTGTGAAGTTCTTCACCAAAATTTTCTAAGCCTTGATCTTTCGCAAGAATCATTTGATGGAATCTTTGCCAATGCAAGCTTGTTTCATGTGCCCGCTAGGGAACTTACTAGTGTCTTAAAAAAGTTACACAAAAGCCTAAGACCGTCTGGAATTCTGTTTTCTTCTAACCCAAGAGGGGACAGAGAAGGTTGGAGCGGTGATCGTTGGGGAAATTACATGGAAATTGAAACTTACCGAAAATATTTAGAAGACTCGGGTTTTGAGTTGATTCACCACTATTATAGACCTGAGGGAGTTCCAATAGAGCAAAGGCCATGGTTAGCAACTCTTGCTAAGAAGATTTAGGATAACTATTTCTTGTGAGTATAAATAATAGAACACAGAGTCCACTTAATGCGACTATGACTTTTATCCATGCTTGTACATTTACAAAAATAATAGTGTAACTAAAAAGAAGAGTAATCATAAATGTCGCGAGCAATTTTGACTTTGGTCCAATTACTCGATCTCTTTCCCAGTCCTGTATAATTTTTCCTATTTTTGGTCTTGATATTAGCCATGAATGTAGCTTCTCACTACCTTTAGAAAAGAAATAAGCACTCAGTAGAACAAATGGTGTAGTAGGTAGAATTGGTAGAAAAATGCCTATGACCCCTAGTACAAGTGTGCAAAGTCCTAATGCTATGAATAGAAGTTTAGTTGTTCTGGTTAGCATTTTGTGCCGGCTTCTTCCTTGCTTTTAAACAGAATCTCATTGGTGCTGGATGTCCTTCAATAGTTTTAGTGAGGTCATTAGGATCAAGAAAATCTTCAAGCGATTGACTTGGAGGTGGACACCAGTCTGTTAATCTTTGTTCTTCAAATGTAAGTGGAGTTGCGGCCACAACTTCAACATCTATGAACTTTGCTTTTTTAAGCCAATTAATGAAGCAGCTTAATGTTGGAACAAAGAAGACATTTCGCATTTTTGCGTATCTATCTTCTGGAAATAAAGCATAACTTTCATCTCCAGGGATTCCTATCGTTTCAATAATTGCTTGACCACCTGGCTTAAGAGCATTCCTAATATTAATGAGTTGCTCTAGAGGATGTCTGTGATGATAGATAATACCCATTGAGAAAATGACATCAAACATTTCTTTAAATGAGTTTATATGTTCAACTCCAAACATCTCAAAATGAAGATTTGGTACCTTTGCAAAGTGTTGTAAAAATTTAAACTGTGTCTCACACTGGATTACTGGGTCAATCCCTAGAAGTAATTCCGGATTTTGATGGGCCATTCTAAATAGGAAGTAACCATTATTACAGCCAATATCTAAAACAGTTTTTCCCTCTAGATCGTCTACGTGGTCTTTTAAACGATTCCACTTAAAGTCACTTCTCCATTCAGCGTCTATATATTCACCATAGAAATTAAATGGTCCTTTTCTCCATGGAATTAAGGCCTTGGCGGCTTGAATATATTGATCCTTTAATTGCGGGGTAATTTCTGAGGGGTTACCTATGACTACCGCATCTACTCCTAGGTCTGTTGCGTGTCCTTCCACTTCTGGAAGGCTTTTAAGTAGCGCCTTTAAATCACTATTGGATTTTCTATCTATCCAAGTGTCGCAATCACTTTTTAATTGCGATAGAAAATCGAGATCGACTTTGTCTTTGTATGGCAGAAGATAGTCTAATGGCACTATTTAACTCCTAAGTAGCAGGCAAAGTTATACCATCTGAAAATCATTTCCACTTTTTTGAAGCCGGCCTTTCTAAGTTGTTCCATTTGTTTTTCTGGAGTAAGTGGAATGAGAACATTTTCTAAGGCCTCTCTTTTTTGAGAAATCTCTAGCTCAGAATACCCGTTTCTTCTTTTGAAGTCATAATAAAGCTCAATTAGTAGGTCATTAATAGTGTGACCTGAGCTTTTGATTTTTTCAGAGAGGATAAACATTCCGCCCTTGTCTAAAGACTTGTAAACTTTCTTTAGAAGGTCAGCTCTTTGTGTGGGTTTTATGAACTGGAGAGTATAGTTCATTATAACAAGTCCAGATTTTCTGAACTGAACATCCTGAATATTCTTGCACTCAAGCTTAACGTTTTGAACACCGTTTTGAGAGAGCTTTTGCTCACACTTTTCTAGCATTGGTTGAGAGTTATCAATTCCAATATAATCAGGAGACTTTCTGCTCTTTTCTTTGAAGTGTTTGTCGATAATAGAGATTGTTGTTCCAGTCGAACATCCTAGGTCGTAAATGGCACCGCCATTATAGTTTCGATCGATTAGATCTAGGGTTATTCGATGAATCTCGTCATAAAAAGGAACTGAACGACTTACCATGTCATCAAATACCTCTGCGACTTCCTGATTAAACTCAAAACTCTTAATTGATTCCAGTTCTGTGGCGAATACTTTGTCCTTTTTCATGAGAAACTTTGTAGCATAGCTCAAATAAATTGTCTTTTTAAGTTCCAAATAAACTTCGACTAGATGCTTATAGATTTTTAGTTTATAATATCAATTACAAAGAGATAGGTGAGAATATGGAAACAGTAAAAATTGAAAAGTATGTTGACGCAATGCTGGAATCTTCCAGTGTCGCAGCTCATGATATTTCCGGACAAATTCATGTTATGCAGTTTTGTGTGGAAGAGCTAGAAAACCATATTGATACTGAAGGGATTAAATATCTTAATCGCCTACAAGATAGCTTGGATGAAGTTACTGATCTTATTACTTTTTATCGAAGTTATATCAAAAAATCTTCTCTGATTACTGGCCAAATAAGTCCTAAGAAGCTTTTTGAAAATGTTGTCCATTCTCTACAGGTACACTTTTGGAACGAGTTTAAGAAATTAAAATTTGATACTTCTGAAATCGATGATTCTGTCTGTCTTGATGCGTCAAATGAAGAACTCCATTCTGTTCTCTTTTCGCTTATGGCCATTTATCTTGAAGAGCTTAAAAAAGGCCAACTTGTTGACTCAGTTGTAAAGTTAAAGCTAAAAGTACTTGACTCTAAATATTCTGAGTTTACACTAGAAAGCGTGCTACCAGTGGATGAAGCTGTTTTTTTAAAGCTTGATGATTCTTCTTCACCTGGTGCGAAAGTATTTAGAAAGAATTTAGGTCATGAAATTATTTTGAACTCAAGTAAGTACGATATTTCATGTTCAAACGAAGGAGAGAACTTTTTGGTTTCTCTTAAGATAAAGGTTCTCAATGTCTGATTTAATGAATGCGAAAGATAAGTCTCTCTGGTTACTAGAAGATGATAAGGGCTGCCAATTTGTTTATGAGCAGACTTTAGATCATAGATATAAGACAAAGTACTTTGAACGATTGGATGACTTTGTCGCTACACTAGAAAGCGCTGAGTCTTCTCAATTCCCAGATATGATCGTCGCTGATCTAATGCTAGGAGATGGCAACTTTCTTAACTTTCTAACAAATTCGAAAGATTCTAATATTCTAAATATTCCGTTTATTATTGTTTCATCTATTGATGATATTGATGCTTTAAGATTCTGTTTTAAGGAAGGCGCTCTTGACTATCTAACGAAGCCTTTTAAGAAGAATGAATTATTAGTAAAAATTGAAAATGTGTTATCAGGCGCGAGTAGACCTAGAAGTATTGAGTCTGGCCACAAAAGCGTTAGTCTAGATGGGAACGATATCGAGAACTTAACGGCAAAACAAAAGCAGTTACTTTCACTATTTTTAGACTCTCATGATAGAAGTATTACTCGAAATGATATTCTAGAAAAAGTTTGGGGAAGTACGAATGTTCATCCAAAAACTGTAGATGTTCACCTGTATAATCTTCGAAGAAAGTTACATTCATTTGGTTATATGATTCGTTCGGAGGGGGGCGGCCGTTGGGCCCTACTATCCGATAGAGTCGATAGTTAGAGTTCTTTTTGTTTCTTAAGATTATCTAAATTTTATTTTTTTACTTTTCCTAAGGATGTAGTAGTTCTATTATTGCTAACGATGAAACTTCTATTAATATCTTTGTTTTTTCTTACTGCTCCGGCATTTGCTTCAGGTTTAATCGCTGAAGATGAAATGGTTGTAGTCCTTCATTCTTATAGTAGAGGTAATATCTGGACAGATTCAATTGATAATGGTGTTCGGACAACGCTTTTAAGTAAATTATTTGCTCATCAAATATCATCAGAATATTTAGATACGAAAAGATATATTGGAGATAAGTACCTAGATAGTTTACTTGAAACCTATAAAGTTAAACTTAAAGGCAAGAAAGTTAAGGCATTTATTACTTCAGATGATAATGCTTTTCACTTTGCAATTTCATTAAGAAAGAAACTCAACGTTGATACACCAATTTTCTTTTCCGGAGTTAATGGTTATCTAAATTACAAAGAAACTATTTTAAAAACGCAGAAGAATATAACAGGAATTGTTGAGAGCCTTCCACTTAAAGAAAATATTGAACTTATTTTAAAGACCCATGCAAACTTGAAGAAAGTTTACTTCATTAACACCATACACTCTGCAAGTGGAAGGTTTGTTAAAAAAGAATTTCAAAAGGTTGTTAACGAAAATAACTTTCCTTTAGAATTTATTTATTTAGAAAATTTAAAAATGCAAGATGTCTATGATCTTTCCAAAGACTTTGACGAAAGTAGTGTTGCTCTTTTTGGTGCTTACTCGAGAGATTCAGAAGGTAAATACTATCACTTCACTGAAAATATGAGAAACTTCTCTAGGCACTCTTCACGGCCTGTTTACGCGTTCTTTGATTTTTTTCTCAATCATGGTGTCATTGGAGGCGTTTTTCTAAGTGGTTACGATCATGGAAAGATGGCAGCTGAAATGACTCTAAAATATATTTCTGGAACACCTATAGATGATTTAAAAATTGTTAGTGAAAGTCCTATTAGGACTTATTTTGATTTTAATGTTCTTAAAAAGTTCGGTATGACTTCTAAAGATGTTGAATCTTCAGCAACTATTGTAAATAGTCCTTTCGGTATTAAATATTTTTATAAAAACTTTCCTCAATTATTCTGGTTAACAATTACCTCTTTAATATTTTTAACTTTCTCAATTATTTTCTTGGCGATTATTCTTAAAAATAAAATATCTTTTGAGAGAAAAATAATTGATCTAAACAGAACTTTAGAAGATAGGGTAGAGAGTCGAACACAGCAATTACTTGAACAACAAGATGTACTTGTTACATCTGCGCGACTTGCATCTGTTGGCGAGATGGCAAGTTCAATTGCTCATGAAATTAATAATCCTCTCGCCATAATTCAAATGCTGAGTAAGAAAATTCAACGGGGATTAGGTGCTACTAGTGAACAGGCATCTTTTTTAAAGATGGATGAGACTATCGCTAGAATTTCAAAAATAGTAAAAAGTTTAAAGCTCATTTCTAGGGATGATAAGGGAGTCGACTTTGAAGATATCTGCCTAGAGGATATAATTAGAGAAACAATTAACTTCTCTGAGAGTCGATTTAAAAATGCAGGTATTATAATTAAGAATAATATCCATGATTCTAGAACTTATATCAATGCAAATTCGGTTCAAATTTCTCAAGTTCTAATAAACCTTTTAAATAACTCTTACGATGCTATTAGTGATAATGAAGAGAAATGGGTAAAAGTCGATTTAAGGCATGAGATCGGGTTTGTAAGTCTGATTGTAACCGATAGTGGACAAATCAAAGATAAGACTATCTGTGATAAGATGATGGACCCATTCTTTACAACAAAAGCTGTCGGAAAGGGGACCGGTCTTGGTCTAAGTATATCTAAAAATATAATAAATAAGCATGAAGGGGATCTTTACCTAGATAAGCTTTGCGTAAATACTAGTTTTGTCATAACGCTTCCATTAGCAGAAGCTCCGCATTCAAAAAATGTAAGTATCTAAAATTAAAAGAGGGGCTTCTCTTTTACATTGCTTTTACAAAGTAAACACTTCTATCACGATACACTTTCTATAGTTAGTAACCTTTACGATAGAGGACATCGTGGAAAATAAAACTAAAATAGATTGGGTAAACACATTATTTCTTACTTTAACGCCACTCGCTGCAATAGTGTTAAGCTACTATCACTTTAAGATAGATGGATTTATGCCTAGCATGTTTGTAGCAGCTTTTTGCTTTACTGTTCTTTGTGGTATGTCAATTACGGTTGGTTATCACAGGCTCTATTCGCATAAGGCATTTGAAGCCGCTACACCAGTCAAGCTTTTACTACTCATTTTTGGAGCAGCTGCTTTTCAAAACTCATTACTAAAGTGGGGAAGTGACCATAGAGTACATCATACACACTGTGACAAAGAAAAAGACCCATATAATATTAATAAAGGATTCTTTTGGGCCCATATGGGATGGATTCTTGTTAAGGAACCATCAAAGTTTAAAGAAGAGTATCCAATGTCAAAAGATCTTTTGAAAGATCCTCTCGTAATGTGGCAGCATAAGTACTATCTTCCAATTGCTGTAATTGCTGGAATTATTCTTCCAGCATTTGTAGGTTACTTATTAGGAAGTCTTCTTGGTGGTCTTGCAATAATAGCCTTTAGTAGAATTGTTTTTGTTCATCACTCTACTTTCTTTATTAATTCTCTTTGTCATATGGTTGGGACAACTCCATATTCTGAATCTCATACAGCTAAAGATAGTCCATTAATGGCCTTATTTACATTTGGAGAAGGCTATCATAACTTTCATCATACATTTCAGGCCGACTATAGAAATGGAATTAAATGGCATCACTTTGATCCGGGGAAATGGCTTATTTGGAGTTTAGACAAGGTTGGGCTAGCGTCGAAACTTAAGCGTGTGCCTGATACTACAATTGAAGCGGCAGTGCAAAGGGTGAATGAGAAAAGAAAACATCCAGATTTATTAGTTGAAGAGAAATTTGCTTAAATATAGAAGGACCCTTAAAGGGTCCTTTTTTTATAAGAAATTTGGGATGACATAAATTTGATTAGGGCTCGATAAGCCGTAGCTTGAAAATGTTCCAACAAAAGATCCATCGGCAGGGTTGATTTCTATAATGTGATGATATGTGGCGTCTGCAACGATAAGATTACCGTTAGCTAGCTGAGCAACACCACGAGGAGAAGGGACTGTTGTTGTATCGTTGTAGGTAGCTGAGGCGGAGGAGAGGCTCGAATTATAGATAGAAACTGTGTCAGTTGATCCAGACCAGCTTGTCGCTATTGTCCCATCACTGAGTTCGGTACATCCATAGCCATCTGTCGTTCCACCAATTCCTGAAGCCGTGGAGTTTTGCAAAACGCCTGCTGCTGTATAGGTTCTAACTACGTCACCACCTCTGGCGCAGACAATGAAGCCTCCATCAGCTTTAGGGTAAACATTTTCAACATTATTTATACCACCTGTCAGAGGAAAGCCTGTCGTTATTCTATTTCCATTGGTATCAAATTTTTCAACACCATTTGATTCTGCAACAATTATGCTTCCATCTGTGAGTTGAGCTACTCCTCGTATTGAACCGGAGAGAAAAGGTGTTTGAATAAGGGCCCTGGCACTGCCATCAACAGCTGAAATGGCCATGACTCTGTCTGCTCCATCAACGGCAACTAAGACTTCAAGAGTGTCTGCCTTCCAACCAACTCCATATGGGACCTCTACATTATTTTGTACATCGTAAAGAACTCTTTTAAAGTTTCCGGTACTATCAAGAAGGACTACTGAATCATTAGTAATATTGGTTACAACCACATCGCCTGGTTGTACCACAAAATTTGAAAAGGTCTCTATAGGTTCTTCAACACAACCCATTATTAGAAAGAGCATTGTAAGTAGAAGTAGTTGACTATTAAGCTTTTGCATCGGAATCCTTTAGGTTCTCTTTGTTTACACCTGTATTATTTTAGCAAGTATTAATCGTTGATTTCATCGATCGGAAAAGTCTTCCTTAAGGAAAAATGTAGCATTTCTTGGTAACATCATAAGAAGGAGGGGACATTTGACCTACCGATTTAAAACTGTACTAATTTTCGCAAGTATTCTTTCTTGCTTTTCCACATTTGGATTAAGTTACCTTGGGGTGAATGGTAATCTTTCTAAAGTTAGTTACGAACCCATGTCACAATATAATGTTGAACCCATTGGTTTAGGTGTTGGCTATCTCTTTGGAATGCGTTCTGGATTTGCTGGAATAGAATTTTCATACTCTGGACTTAAAGCAAAGGGCAAGATTAGGCATGATAGTGCTGATAATACAATAATTCACACACAAGGGACTTACGCAGCTATGCTAAATCTCTACCTTAATCCAAGATTGTACTTTAAGTTTGGATACGCGCTGTACAAGGTAGATCATACATTAGAAAACGGTGTTACCTCAGCAAAAGAAGCTTCTATTAAAGATATTTATGGCATGATGAACTCTTCTAAGGGTGGTCTTGCTTATGGCCTAAGCTTTGACTTCTTTAAAGTGAATAGAGGATTTAATCTTTATACTTCAATTGATAGATACTCATTTGATAAACTGGGAACTACAACTTCAATACAAGTTGGAGCTAAGTTTCTCTTTGACTTCGGATTCAAGTCTCTCTTTTCTAGATAGTAGAATCTACTTCATTGATTCATAAATCTCTTCTAATAAATTAGACTGGCTATCGAATAGAGCAAAGAGCTCACTTTTTTGGTTACTATTACATTCATTTGAAGCTAATAGAAGATTTGTCTTATTAAGACTTTTTGACAAATTTAAATAGCTAATTGATGACCCACTCGAAGCAGGGGATCTAGTATCTTCTAATTTCTTTTTAATCAACTCTATTGAAAATTGACATGAGTCAGTCGCATTAAATTTTGATCTAAATATCTTAGATTGAAGCTGGTACTTTGAAATATTCAAAGTCATATACTCCATATTCTTTGAAAGAGAATGACAGTAATTACTAGATTTAAACTCTAGTTGAATTTGAGTTAGCAGTTGATCCGCTTGATCGAGTTGTTTATCAATTTGACCAATATTTCCATTTTCGATCATCTCTTCTACTTTAATTAAATAATCTTTAGCATCGATAAGGCGTTGTGCCTGTTTGTTAAAATGGAGTTTATTATTTGAAGAGCATTCGTAACCACCATCATAGGCAAGAGTGCTTATTGAGCTAATTAAAAGAATAAGTAATAGTAGTTTTCTCATACTCTTATTAAAGCAAAGCTTATGCCAAGGGTGTTTGGTAAAATCAGTAACTTAAGTGGTGTGAAGTGTATGTAATTTGATCAGTGTCTAAAGATTGGTATATAAATGACTATTAAAAAAGGCCTTCCGAAGAAGGCCTTTATAAATTACTTAGATAATTCAATTAAGTAAGCTTCAAGAATTTCTTCATCAGAAAGTTCCTTATCTTCATTCGCTGCTCTAGTCTCATCAACTAGCTTTTGTAATGCACTAGTAAGCTCTAATGAAGAGCCTTCTGCTGTTGCAAGAGCAAAAGTTATTTCTGATTCAATGAAGTCTCTATTATAATCATCATCTGCCGCATCAGAAGTTGTTAGAAGAATTAAAGAAGAAGCAAGCATTCCATCAAAGAATCCATCTCCATAGTCTGCATGATTGTGACGATGTGAGTGACTTGTCGTTCTACAAGTTTCAACTCTTCTTCCATAAGAATCTCTAGTTGTTCTACATCTTGTTCTTTCATGAGCAAGTGATTGTGCAGCAGTTACTAATAAAATAGCTGTTACTAATAATTTTTTCATGTGTTTCTCCATTGTGTGTTTATAAGACATTTTTAAGGGCCTTCTTAATTATTAACTTATTAATATTTGACTCTTCAAGCTGAGAAAACTCATCTTGAAAAACTTCTTTATAAATTGATTGTAAGTCTTTTTTTAGCTGGGCCAGTTCCTCTTGAGCGTAGTAAGAGTCATCAGATACAACTTGTGTAAGATCACCTTCTTGAGGAATTCCATAGCCACTATTATTTGAGTTTGTTCCAAATATAATAGTGTTTTTTAATTCAACAATCTTTGGAAAAATCTCTTTAGCATCTTCGATGTCTGACATTTTTTGAGATTTTGACTGCATTGAATTTAGTAGCAGGTTCCCTGTTACATAATGGGCCTGGGATTCAACGGCAAATAGGTTTAATATACTTTTCTTTTTCGCTGTTTTAAGAATTTCTTCAATGAACTCTCGTCTTTTCCATGTATCAAGATTTGTATATTTCTCTATACTATCTATATAAGAGAATTCAGGTGCAAACTTTCTTTGATTTCTATTAACACTTGGTCTCTTAATTCTAATTTTTAATACATCTTTATAATTTGAATATAAAGCTTTATAACTTCTATCTAACTTTGATTTAAAGCTTTCGTAAAGAAGACCCTTGGAGATATTCACTTTCGTTTCATCGAATTTGTAATCGAATATTATATTATTCTTTTTTACAAAATTGAGTATCCCTAGGGGTGTTAAAACTCTTTTTTTGTAAATTTCATCATCGTTGTATGAAACTTGAAGAAATTTAAAGGCTTCATCTGCACAATTATTGGTAAAGAAGTAATATCTTCCTGAATATTCCCAATAGACTCTTATTAAGTGGTTTAAGAATCTCTCTTTTTGCAAAGAAGTGAATTTAATAGGAAGACTCATGAGATCTCTAAGTTCGGCCCTATTATACTGTCTTTTCATTGAATCTAGATCGGTGATAACAAGATCGCTTGGATAGTCTCCTCTGATTCCTTTGATTGCATTAATATTTACATCTGAGACTTGAGCAAGAAAACCAATTACTGTGAATGTCCCTCTCTTTCTACACTTCTCTAAAGACCAATCAAGAGGGCAAGAGACAAGTTTAAACATACTATGTCCCCATCTACTCATCATTGCTTTACCCTTAGAAGCAAAGAGGTAATGAATTTCTCTAATATTATCGAAGTTTATATCAATTGATCCCACTTTATGGGTGTCTGAGAAGGAAACTTCTCTTAATGATTTACATACATGATTGTTAAATGGAATATGATTTAGGTTCCTTGAGAAAGCACTGTAAAGGTTTGGTCTTCTACATTTATATTCTTTATCCAAAATAAAATATTCGAAATTTACAGCAATAAACTCTTTTAAAGAACTGTACTCATACTTGTTAGGAGACCTTTGAGAGTATGTATTCAAGTTCTTTGTTTTTTTAGATTTTAATTTCCAAAAACCAAGCGCTTTAAACTCGGCCTTATTGTGAAGCAAATCTCTATCAGAAACTTTGTTTTCATAAGCATGAATGAATTCATGTAAAAGTGTTGAGACAGCTGTTTTATAAAAAGACTTATGTTTACATTTAAAGTCTTCTTGTTCACTTGCAAGTAAGTATGGATTTAATTGTTCACTTAAATATATTTTCCCATCGCTGTGCTTTCCAAAAATAAAAGGAATGTCATCACAAGGTGAGTTAAGTCCCACTGAATTGAGTTTCGTAAATTTAATTGGTGTATTTTCAAGAGTGATGACTTTCTTAACTGAAGCAGGGAGTAGCTCATATGTTTTGACGACAAATTTACTTTGCTTTGAATTCGCAAAAGCACTTGTCGAAATCAACATCATTAATGTGATAAACAGCTTTAGGGCCATATAAGTCTTCCTTTATGAAGACCCTTTATATCACTTTGTTGATGCGTCGTGTTGATACGTGAAAAAACTATATATATTTAGAGGGACCAATGGGGTCCCTCTGAAAATTAGCTATAATTTCGGTAACTTAGGGGCACGAAGAATAGGTCTGTTCTTCGTATTCAGCTTTAAGGGAGGCCTTACTTTTAAGTCTTTAAGAATAACCTCTATCGCCTTGTCTAGTTGAGAGTCAATGCCTTTTCCCCATTGCTCTGGTGTAATGTCGACCTCAATATTTGGATCTGTTCCATAGTTTTCCACATCAAATCCAACATCTTTGAACCAGAATGAAAATTCGGGCTGACTTGTGAGAGAGAAATCATTTAGATAATGCCTTGGCCAAATACCTATAACTCCTCCCCAAGTTCTCTTTCCTATGAGCTTCCCAAGATTTAATAACTTAAAACAGTGTGAAAAAATATCTCCATCACTTCCTGCGTGCTCATTAGTAATACATACAAGAGGCCCATTCACTGAGTGAACAGGGTAGTGGAATTGTCCAAACCATCTGCTTTGATTGAAAGCAAGTACTTTTTGCTGAAGTTCTTTCAGTAGTAATTGAGAGACTGAACCACCTCCGTTGTACCTAACATCAATTACGAGTCCATCACATTCATGTTCAACGCTATAGCTTCTCCAAAACTCAGAAATACCCTTTAGAGACATATCTGGAATGTGAACATATCCTAGTTTTCCTCTAGATTTTTGTTTTACATAGGACCTGTTTTGCTCTACCCATTGTCTATACCTTGTATGAGTCGAAAGTTTGTTTGCAATTAAAGAGATATTTTCTTTTCTTCTTTTGTTAGATCTTTTAACGAGAAGACTTATTTCAGTACTGGCCTTGTTTTCTAGTAAAACTTGTAATGAGTTGGCATCACTAAATTCTTCGCCATCTAGTGAGTATATATGATCACCAACTTTTAGAGAAACTGCTGCCTTAGAAAGAGGCGAGTCGTGACCTTTTACCCAACTATCACCATTGTAGATTTTTGTGATCTCAAAAGATTTCGTTCTTGGATGGAAAGTGAATTCAGCGTCTAGAGATCCTACGGGGTTTGATGTCGGGCCGTTTGGATAATCTCCTCCAAACTCATAAGCGTGGCTTGTTCCAAGCTCTCCTTGCATCTCCCAAATCAAATCACTCAAGTCACTTCTGCATTTCACCTTAGGAAGTAGAGAGTGGTACTTTTTGTAGACAGATTGCCAGTCTATTTTCGACATATCTTCTGTCCAAAAATGCTCTCTTTGAAGAATCCATGCTTCTCTGTACATCTGCTTCCATTCTGCTACAGGGTCTAGCTTTATTTTAATTCTCTCTAGGTCTATCCATCCATCTTTTTTACAGTAGTCATCACCACTGGAAACTTTAGACTCAAGGTCAATTAAACGAAGTTCTTCTTCAGTTTCAATGAGTAGATACTTACCATTTTTCTTGTACGTATCGACATTAACATCTTTGAGCAGAGTTTCTACTTTCTTATCTTTAAATGAAAAACTAAGCAGATTGTATTTGCCTTCTTCCCATCTCATTTCATTAGGGTCACTTGGTGTGATTGTAGATTTAAAAATATAGAGAGTATCATTATGAACAAATAAATCTTTTAGTCCTCCTTGTTCGATTGGAAGAGCTTCAATTCGATTGTGCAATGTAGACCAATCTATTTTTATTTCTTCTTCATTTATTTCTTTTTGATCTTCCTCTTCTTCATTAGAAATTTCAAAATTCATAAAATCTTTGTGAGGAGATAGATTTTGTTCTAATAGTGGCATTGCATACACTTTAGTTAGAAATGGAAAGCCAAGTTGAAATAGAACTTCGGATCCTGTCGGATTGAACTCTCTTGCTCCGATAAAGAAAAGTGTCTTTGAATCTTTTGAAAATGTCGGTGCATAATCAGTTAAAACATTGTTAACAGTACGGTGAGATTTCTTCTCTTTCATATCGTAGATTTTAATGATGTAGTCATTAATATTTTCTTTTTTGTGATAAGCGAGAAATCTTCCATCGTCTGACCACTTTAAATTTGAGATATGATCGTTCTCACTCTTATCAATAAGTGAAACCTTATTTTTATCGATATCAACTAGGAAAAGTTCATTTCGATTATTTGATATTGCAACAAATGCTTTTTTCGGATTAGATGCTATATCAAATACCTTTCCCCAATTCTGTTTTGTAACAAGAGATGTCTCTTCTTTTGTTGTGAGATCTAGAGTTACAAGATGTTCTTCATTCTCATCATCAAGCTTCATAGCACACACAGCTTCTGATTCATCACTCCAGATAATTCTAGATTTCTTATATCTTGCCGCTTCTGTTCCTAAGCGAATTGGCCCGCCTGACCACGGAGGAAGGAAAAAGAGTTTTCCACGCGAGTTAATCAGTAATTCTTGAGCATCTTGAGTAAG
The DNA here is from genome assembly GCF_004006665.1 of Halobacteriovorax sp. HLS. NCBI lineage: Bacteria > Pseudomonadati > Bdellovibrionota > Bacteriovoracia > Bacteriovoracales > Halobacteriovoraceae > Halobacteriovorax > Halobacteriovorax sp. HLS. The sequence continues at coordinate 196,012 of NZ_QOCL01000001.1, read as the reverse complement.
ATCAAAATCCTGTAAGTAATCTAAGGCCGAAATAAATTTTTCTCTAGATTGTAAAAACTGAGAATTGACTTCAATAGTGAGCTTCTTAGAGATATTAGTTTCAAGATTCAATTCATAAATCTCAGCTCCACAACAATAAGAAATCACTCCATTTGAGTATGAAAAACTTCTTACATAATAATCCTCATGGTTTGTGTGTCTCTTCATTGATCTACCTGCCGGAGACATAGAGTAGATATTCCCATGTCCCTCATGATCAGAAATAAAGAAAAGTCTTTTTTCTATAAAGAGAGGATTTGCAAGATTGGTTTTAATATTTTTAAGAATTTGTTTAAAATGATCTTTTTTTGACTTCTTATACCAAAAAGTACCTGCCGTTCCTCCTCTGTAGCGCTTCCATCTCGCGGGGTCACCTGTGTGTCTTCCAATTACAATTTCTGCTTCAGATGAAGTCGTAATACAACTTGTCGGACCAATATCAACTCTTTTAAATGTAAAGTCTTGTGTGTTTACTTCATAAAGAAGCTTTTCTCTATCTGTAAAATGTTGATGTGAGGAGCTGACATACAATGTTTTATTATCTTTCCAACCTAAGAGGTTTGTATTTTGAAAGTGTGTGATTCTAGAAGCTATTCCACCTTGGGAGTTCATTAGGTAGACATTATTTTCTCCTGAGGTATTTGAGAGATAAGCAAGCTTTAGTCCGTCAGGGGAGATCTTCGGGTGAGTACTAATTCCTGGAGAAGAAGTTAATCTTGATGCCATTGAACAATTGTCACGATCAGTCATCCAAATATCTTCATCACAAACAAAATAGACTTTGTCGTTATGTATTTCTGGTAACTTGTAGTATCCGATTTGTGTCATTTAACACTCCTTAAAAAGTCATAAATTTTTATAAAGATAAGTGTATCGAAATTCCTAAGATTTACCATAGGCAACGAGAATAATAGCTAGATCCAGCTTTACGCACTTTGACAAAAAGTGATCACTGAGGCAAGATGCGCACTCAATAACAAGGACATACATGATTTATTTTGATCATGCCGCATCAACTAAAGTACTTGATGAGGCCAAGCAAATACTACTGAAAAGTATTGATGAAGATTTTGCAAATCCTTCTGCTGCTCATAAGTACGGCAAATCAGCTTTAAAGAAGATTGAAAAAGCACGCTTAAAAATATTGAAGCTACTTAAAGCATCTAAAAGTGATCAACTCGTTTTTCTTGGTTCGGCCACTGAAGGTAATAATTTAGTTATTAAGGGATTAGGCATTAAAGATAACGAGAAAATCCACTTCTCCAGAGGAGATCATCCTTCGACTGTTATGCCTGCTTTGGAAACCAATGGAATAAAAACTGATATTAGTTTAAATGCAGATGGTGATATCGATGAAGCGAAGCTAATGGAATCCTTGTCTGATCAATCTAGGCTAGTCGTATTTAGTCATGTTAATAATCAGTCGGGTAATAAGTATGATATTCTCTCTTTGGCCAAGAAGATTAAGAATTATCGAAGTGATATTCACATCCATGTTGATGGTGTTCAAGCGATCACTAAGCTTGGAGTAGATCTTAGCTCTTTTATTGATTCCTATACAATTTCCGGACATAAAATAGGAGCACCAAAAGGTGTTGCTGCTCTTTTTTTAAAAAATGGAATTGAGATTAATGCACAATTGCATGGAGGAGGTCATGAGAATGGTTTAAGATCATCGACTCTAAATACTCCAATGATTCTCGCTTTAGAATATGTAATTGAAAGTGGAATTAAGAATATTACTGAGAAAAATCAATCAGTAATGGCAATTAACGAGCTTATAAGGACTAAGCTTATTAATTCTGGTTTAGATATCAAATTTCCTTTTCCTCTAGAGAAGACCAGTCCATATATTTTAAGTTTTATTTGTCCGGGTGTATCGAGCGATATCATTCTAAGACACTTGGAGATGAAAGATATTTTTGTGGCCAGCTCATCGGCCTGCTCATCTAGAGCTAAAGGTTATAATGAAGGCTTTGCCGCGATGAAGATCGATCAAAGAGAACATAAATTTGTTTTAAGAGTATCTTTTAGTGAGAGTTCAACAATTGATGAAGCCGAAGAATTTGTAAGAGAATTTGAAAATGTAGTAAAAGAGATTAAAAGAATAATGTAGGTGAAAATGTATAAGAGTATAATAATTAATATAGATGAACTTTGGCTAAAAGGTAGAAATAGAAAGTACTACTTTAAAACTCTAAGAGACCATGTGAAGCTTGTTCTTAAGGCCCATGCAAAAGAACAAGTTATGGAATTAAAAAACGAGCAACAGAGGCTTGTTGCTAGAAGTGAATCTGGGTTTACTAATGATGCCATACAATCATTAGTTAAGGTTCCAGGGATCTCTTCAATACAGCCGGCAATTAGTATCGCTAAAGATAAGGACCTTATCCTTCCAACATTGATTGAAAAACTGGATCAAGAACTTGATAAGTCTGTGACAACTACCTTTAAGGTTAAGTCTAAACGAGTGGATAAAACATTTCCTCATAATTCTCTAGATCTTGCCAGAGAGCTTGGTCATTTACTATTAAAGAAGTTTTCATGTTTGAAAGTTAACGTGAAAAATCCAGATATCATGATTGATATTAAAGTCATGCAAGACTCGATTCTCATATCTACTGAAAAATTTACTGCAACTGGGGGGTTACCAGTACTCACAAGTGGGAATGTTGTCACGATGATCTCTGGTGGCTTTGATTCTCCAGTTGCAAGTTATATGATGTCAAAAAGAGGTTGTAGGCAAGACTTTATCTTCTTCTACGCTTATCCGTATGTAGGAGATGAAGTTAAAGAGAAGATTATCAAAATTTGTGAAGTTCTATCGCAGTATCAAAGAGGTTGCCGTTTATACGTTGTACCATTTGGTGAGGTTCAAAATAGAATTGCTAAAGATTGCCACGAAGAATATAGAACGATACTTTTTAGAAAGTACATGGTTCAGACTGCAAATTACTTGGCCGATAGAATCAAAGGTGATGCGATCCTTACGGGAGACGCTTTAGGTCAGGTATCGAGCCAGACCATGAGAAATATGTCTGTCATGGACTCTTGTTCTAGAAAAATTATTTTGAGACCTTTAGTCGGCTTCAATAAATTAGAAATTATTAAACTGGCACAAAAGATAGGAACTCATGATATCTCTATCATTCCTCATGATGATGCTTGTAGTCTATTCTCTCCGAAGCACCCTGTGATTAAAGCAGATTTTAAATATATGAATAGTTATCATGAAGAAAATGACTATAGTGAACTTCTAAAAAAGTGTCTTGATGAAGCAGAAGTGTATAAGTTCGATGTACTGGGTGAGTACGAAGAGTTATAAAATCTATACCCGTCTTTTCTAGGCGGGTACTGTCTAATTTTAAATTTAATGAGTTATATTTTCTCTCTTTAAGCGGTGAAGCTTTATAATTATGATATAAAGATGTAAAATTATTAGAATGTACCAATTCAAGAGAATAAATTCGGAGATACAATGAGAAACAAATTAAACCTTTTAGTTATTTTGGCACTTGCATTTAATCTGAGTGTATCAGCTAAAGATACAAAGACAATTGCACAAGCGAAAATAAAAAAAGAAGAGACCAGAGCGGTTGATCTTATAACTGCAGATACTAAAGCTGATCTCAAAAAAGAAAAGATTATTGGTAATATCATTCGAAATGCTCTTGAGAACTATCACTATATTGACCATAAGATTGATAAAGACCTCTCAAAGCAGGCCTTTGGAGAGTTCTTCAAGAAACTTGATTATGGAAAACAATTCTTCTTACAGAGCGATATAAAGAAGCTTGAGAAGTACAAAACTAAAATGCATGAAGAGATGATGTCGGGTAATCATGACATGGTTAACGATGCAATTAAAATTTTTAGAAAGAGAATTGTTGATGTTGATAAAGTTCGAAAAGAAGTTTTCAAAAAACAATTTACTTGGACAAGTAGTGAGAGATTTGAATTAGATCCAGACAAAAGAAAGTTTGCTGCTAACGAAAAAGAGTTGGCCGATCATTGGAGAAAAGTTTTCAAGCAAGCAACACTTGGAAGATATATTGCTTTAAAAGAAGAGCAAGACGACCTTAAAAATAATAAGAAAAAGCCTTCTAAGAAAACTAAGAAGAAAGCGAAGAAAGCTCCTAAGGTTAAAATCCTTACAGATGCTGAGATTAAGAAAAAGGCCCATGAGGCAATTTCTAAAAAGTATAAGAGCTTTTTTGGAAGACTTAGAAAAGATGACAGAATTGATTATCTTGAAAAATTCTTTAACGCAATTGCAATCATTTATGATCCGCATACTCAATACTTACCTCCAAAGAGAAAAGAAGATTTTGATATTGATATCTCGGGAAGTTTAGAGGGAATCGGAGCGGTTCTTTCTGAAGAAGATCCATATATTAAAGTTAATAAAATTATCCCTGGCGGAGCAGCTTGGAGAGAGAAGAATCTTGAAGTTGATGATTTAATTCTTGCTGTTGGACAGGAGACTGGTGACTTTGTGGATCTAGTAGGTATGAGAGTTGATGATGCTGTTAGATATATCAGAGGAAAGAAAGATACGATTGTAAGGTTACAAGTAAAGAAAGCGGATGGAACAAGACAATTAATAGAAATCGTACGTGATGTGGTTCAAATTGGAGAGTCATTTGCTAAGTCTTCAGTTTTAGAGCTTGAGGGGACGAATATGAAAGTAGGTTATATTCATGTTCCTAAATTCTATAGAGACTTTGATAATTCTAGTAATAACTGTACGAATGACGTGAGAAGAGAATTAGAGAATTTAAAATCAAAAGGTGTTGATGGAGTTATCCTCGATTTAAGAAATAATGGTGGTGGTGCTCTTGAAGATGCTAAGCAAATGTCGGGTCTATTTATAGAAGATGGACCGATTGTTCAAATTAGAAATCATGATGGGAAAGTAGATGTCTTAGAGGATACAGACAGTTCTGTAACTTTTAAGGGACCACTTATTGTTATGACAAATAGATTCTCAGCATCGGCTTCTGAAATTTTGGCAGCAGCTCTTCAAGATTATGGTAGGGCCGTTATCGTCGGAGGTGAGTATACTCATGGAAAAGGAACTGTTCAGGCAGTGCTTAATTTGAATCATGGACCTCTAATGTCAATGTTTGGTTCTGAGATTGGAGCTCTTAAGGTAACAATTCAAAAGTTTTATAGAATCACAGGAGGATCTACACAATATAAAGGTGTTACTCCAGATATTATTATCCCTGATCCATACGGATATACTAAGAGTAGAGAGCAAGATTTAGAATATTCTCTAAAATGGGACAAAGTAAGTGCAAAGCCTTTTACTATGTGGACTGAGAATAAGTTTGACAGAAAGAAGCTTAAAAACAGAAGTGAAAATAGAGTTAAGAAAGATAAGAGATTCGCAAAGATTAATGAATCTGTAGATTATCTAATTAAAAGAAGAAATGAGACAACTGTTTCTTTAAATCTTAAAGAAGTTCTTGAAGAAGATAAGAAGAATAAGGAAATCTCTGAGAGGCTCAAGTTAGATGAAGAGAATAAGAACCTAAAAGTTTCTTTTTATGATGAAAGCGTAAGGCTTCATGAAGAAATTAAAAAGGGTGACGAGAAGAAGTGGAGAAAAGGCTTTGAGGCGAGAAATGATGAGTGGGTAAAAGCACTACGTCAAGACGCTGGTTTAGAAGAAGCTATTTATATATTAAATGACATGGTTACAATGCAAAAAGGTAAGAAACTTTCAGCGGTGAAGTAATGAATATAGAAGATACTAGTTTAGAAGAAGTTATGAATAAGCTTGAAACAATGGAAGATGAACAATTGGCCGTTGTTAAATTAAAAGAATTCAATGATGCAACCAAAGAATTAGGTGAGTTATTAATGAATTTAAATAAAGATCTTAGTCATGATGAATGGAAAAAGAGATGTGATACGGCAAAGAAGAAAGTAGATGCCGTTGTAAATGAAATTTTTGAGTTATAAGGACTGAAATGAGTGATTCTGACAATGATGATTGGAACTTTAAACTAGATGATTCTGAAGTAAAGAAGACTCGTAGAAAAGAAAAGGTTAAACCTTTACTACAGTCTGCTCAGAAAAAAGAAATAAAGGTTGAAGCATCTGCTCAAGCAACTAGAAAGTCTAGAAGACAGCTGGCCAGGGAGGCCTCTGGAGGAGTGGGGATTGGAGGAGAAGCTTCAATTGATCCAGCTTCTCATCTAAAGAGAATTATTGCTTTTATACTTGATCTTTGTGTGCTCGCGATTCTCATTGCCGCCGGCCAATTCTGTATTGTCTTCTTTCCTGAAATTGGAAAAGATATAGAGTCCTTTCTTGGGCCAGAAATAATTTCTTCTATTCCGCTTGATGTAGGAGGTTTACTGGCAGCAGTAGGGCTACACTTAATACTCGTTATTCTACCAACAGCTTCGACGCAGCAGTCGATAGGTAAGAGAATGATGAAGCTAAAAATTGTTGGAGTTCAAGCACCTAAAGTTGCCTTAGGTGCAATATTTATACGAGAGTACTTCGCTAAACCCGTTGCTCTGTTCACTTTGATTGGTGTGCTGATGATTCTCTTTACAAATAAACGTAAGGGCCTACATGACTTTATTGCAGGAACTTCAGTAATAGATTGTTAATAACTCTTTGAGTAAGGAGTCCTTACTCAAAGTCTAATTGTTGCAAAAAGTCTGACTCCGACTCTACTGAAGCAAGCGCCTGTTCTTTAGTAATAATCCTATCGTTATAAAGATCCATAATATGTTGATCAAAGCTCTGAGACTCATTTCCACTTTTCCCTTTACCTTCTTTAATAATACTTAACATTCTACTCAACGGCTCTTCTCCACGAATACATTCTCTAATACCTGGAGTTGAAATCATGATTTCTTGAGCAATTGCAACTTTTGATTCCGTATCGGCCCTAAGCATTCTTTGAGAGATTGTTGCTCTCAAGTTCTCCGCGAGACGTTTTCTGATTTCAGGTTGTTCTTCTGGTGGAAACATCGAGATGATTCTTCCAATTGTCGTCGTAGCATTAGTTGTATGTACTGTTGATAAAACAAGGTGACCTGTTTCCGCTGCCTTTAGAGCAATGGCAATAGTTTCAGGGTCTCTCATTTCACCAATTAGAATGATGTCTGGGTCCTGTCTTAGAGCTCCTCTAAGGCCAGTTGAAAAATTCTCAGTATCTTTACCAATTTGTCTTTGAGAAATTCTCGCTTTATTACTTTGATGTACGTATTCGATAGGGTCTTCTAGAGTAATTATATGACAAGGTCTTTGTGCATTAATCTCGTTAATCATTGCTGCTAGAGTTGTACTCTTACCCGATCCTGTTGCACCTGTTACTAAAACTAAACCTCTTCTATTTGAGCTTATAGTTTTAATTACTGAAGGAAGATTCAAGTCATCTATTGAAGGAACAGATAACTTTACAATTCTTAGAACAATTCCAAGTTGACTGTTATATCTAAATATATTGTATCTTAAACGACAAAGGTTTTTGATCTCAACACCGCCGTCAAGTTCATCAATTTCATCAATATTTAGGTCACTTTGCTTGCTTGGAAGTAGAATTCTTATAATATCAGATATGTCTTCATAGCTAAATGGTTTTGATTGTACAGGGACTAGGTCGCCATTGATTCTCAGTCCGGGAGATTCACCAGTTCTGAGATGAACGTCACTTGCTTTATGTTGTACTGCAACTTTGATTAATCCTGCAAAGTTTTGAGGCGAAAATGCCATGCTATCACTCCTTGATACTTGTAATCGCTAAAAATGGGTTAGGGACTTTGTAGTTATTGAGCCACTTTTGTGTAACACAACCGTAACCACCCGTCGCCCAACCTTCGGACCAGCTATTTGCTACTATGAAGCAATCATTACCTTCTTCTCTAATATTCTTTGGAACTCTCATATACCCAACAATTAATAGTGCGTGTCCATTTGCATGCTCATCCATTCTACCATTAACTAAAGAATCTTTGTAAGATATGATTCCATTAGTTTTGTAAAAATTTGGAGAGAGTTTAAAACCAGCAACAATTGGAATATTGTTATTTAAAGTTTCAAAGATCTCTTTCGTTGAATTTATTTTCTTGTAGGAATTAACTTTAACAATTCCCTGAGAACATGATTGCTTAAAGGGGATCTGTGTTTCATTTCCTGCAATTGGAGTACTCACATAAGGGCAGTCTTTCTCAGAAGGGATATTCATTTCTTTTGAATTAATACTGTCATCATAGGCATAGCTTATCCAGCTGCCTTTCTTATTACAGGGGCTTGTTTGGCAATAAGGTTTCGAGGCCCAGTATATATATTGCTCAGATAGATTGGTCTTAGCTCCCTTTTGGGCGAGGGCAATCTCTATTGCTCTTGTTCCTGCAAAAGCGCTGCAAGTAGGTCTATTTCCTTGGTCTCTAATATTTATTTCTAGAGCATCTTTGACTATAAAGTATTCGGAAGCTGGCGCCTGCGCAAGGTCTGTTTCCCACTTCTTTAGTGCAAATGATTGAGAGGTACTCTCAAGCTCAAAAGTATTATTCTTATATATTTTTACTCTTGAAAGAAACTCTTGTCTTTTTTTCTTCCACTGCTCAAGAGTTTGTCTTTCTTGCTCCTTCCAGCTTGAGAGTGTCTGCTTATTCATTCTTTTCATTTGGGCCAGGCCCTCTTGTGCCTGTTGATAGATAGAGCCTTTACTGTCTGATTTAGAAGTATTAGTTTCTTTATTTTTTTGGTTCATCTTTTGAAGCCTGTCGCGATTGGCCTTTTTCATTTGCTCTATCTTAAGCTGACCTGGTGATAGCTTCTGAGAAGTTTTTTGATCTTCTTGAACCTTGGTCTCTTTTTTGGCAGGCTTTTTTACAATTGGCTTTTTAGTAATATTTGCTGGTAACTGGTGTCCAATATTTTTCCATAGATTAGAGATAATAATCTCTGATTGTGTCGCAGAGTGTATATACGCAGAAGTAAGCAGCAGATGTAGTATAAAAATTTTTTTCATTTAGATATTTTAGTTATTTTTTAATAACTTTGTAAAAAAAAGAGAACTTTAAATGAGTAATTTAGTAAAACTAACTTATTTGCGGTAATATAAATCAAATGACTAAAAAAGTATTAATAATAAGATTTTCAAGCTTCGGGGATATTGTACAGTGTATGAGTGCTCTACCTGCTCTCAAAGAGGACTTTTCCTCTGAAATACATTGGGTAACACGTAGTGATATGGAAGGTTTGTTGAAATTGACGCCCATGGTTGATCGTGTGTGGAGCTTTGATAGAAAATCTGGTTTATTAGGTCTGATTAAATTAGGACTGAAACTTCGAGCTGAGAAATTTACTCATATTTATGATGCTCACTCAAATATTCGTTCTCGTATTTTATGTACAATACTATTTTCAATTCCTACTTTAAGAAGAAGTAAGGAGAGATGGAAGCGATTTCTTCTATTCAAGCTTAGAAAAAATACATTTGAATGGCCTTATAAAGGAGTTCTTAGTTATTTAAGGCCATTGAAGAGTTGGAATATTTCAAATATTGAAACGTTGAAATCATCTCAATGGAGCTTTGATCGATGTAGCCTTCCTAAAGAGTTTGATTCTTCAAGAGTTCTGCTCGCTCCATCTGCCGCGTGGGAGATGAAGAGATGGCCACTTGAGCATTGGAAGAAGTTAATAGAGTTAAATCCTAACTTAAAATTTAATATTCTTGGAGGACCATCAGATAGCTTTTGTCAGGAGTTAGAAGATATGGACCCAACAAGAGTCTCTAATTTTGCAGGTAAGCTATCGTTGATAGAGAGTTGTTACAGCGTTGCAAAGTCTCCATTAATTGTCTCGGCCGACACAGGTCTGATTCATGTTGCAGATCATTTGAATGTTAAAGGTATTTCCTTAATTGGTCCAACCGCTTTTGGTTTTGTCACAGGTGATCAAATTGAAACTTTAAGCGTTGAACTGGATTGTCGGCCATGCACAAAAGATGGAAGAGGGAAGTGCTCACAAGATGTCTGGCGTAAATGTATGGTTGATATTACGCCAGAAAGAGTTTCTAAATCAATTGCTAGTCTTCTGTATTCATAGTGTAGCTCTTTCTCATTTCCCACAATAAATGACTAATGAAAGGTCTTCTATTTTCTTTTGTTGAAATCATAATGAGTTTCGTTATTTTTAAATTAGTAGGATCTGAAAATAGAAGTATAAGCATTTCTTGAATATAATTGGTTGAAAGAGTTATGTAGTTATCTGTACCAACTCCTAATCGTACACCTTTTTTCTCCCACCATGAAAATGGGTGGTCTTTATAATCTGGAAAACAGCCTGTTAGTTTTAAATTCGAAGATGGTAGGGCAACAAGTGAGACCTGTTTATTTATCATACGGTTTAAAACATCGTGTTGATAGTGTTCAACTTCTCTTGCCGTATGAAATTTTGTTTTAGTAAAGCTGATGACTTCATCAGCAGAAAGAGTGACACCTTTTAGTAGTTTTTCTTTGATAGTTTCGTCATACCACTCCATATCTACTATCTCATTATACTCTTGTGTATTTTCTATAAGAGCTTCAGACTTTCTATTCTTTTCAAGAACTCTTTGCAGGAGTGAGTGATAATAGAAGTTAGGATTAATTCCAAGGCTTAGGCCATGTTCAAGGGTATCGATATGCCAAATATTCATAGCATTATCTACTGATTGAACTCCTTTTTTCAAAGTCTTCCAAGTTTCCCCATGGTGAGACCTAATTTGGAACCCATTGTATTGTAGGCGCCTTAGGCCAGATTTCATTTGTTTAAAATGCACTTTTCTATAGAGTTCTCTCTCATCTCCAACTGTATCAACTTCACTTACATATGGTCTTAAATATTCATACTTATCTAAAATTTCTAATAGTGAGTTTACTTGTGATTCAAAATGTTCTTGTTTTGAAGAGAAGTTTTCAGTGTCATAGAAGTTATTTTCCTTTCTAAAGCTTGGAGATAGGATGAATTTAAAAAATGAATTCTCTTTTTGAAACTTCATAAATCCTTCATAGAGTCCAAGTACAACATCTTCTTCCGTTATATTCTCTAGCCCTGGAATCTGTTCTGTCTCAATAGCGGTAGATCTAGAGAGAGTAAACTTTAATCTTATCTGTCCTACGTTGTAATTCTTGTAAAGCTCTTCGGCCATATGATAAGCAGCATCTATATGTGCTTGCTTATCAACGAGAACAAGCTTAGCAAGATAAAGGATCTGGAGATATCTACCAAACTGCTCTCCGTCTTTTAACCTGATAAGATCATCAACATCTTCGACACTCGTTATTGGAATTGAGCTTTCTCCATATACGTCAGCAATTTTCTTTTCATATATTTCTTTATTTGGTCCCTCGAGTAAAATCTTTAGTCTTGGATAAATAAATTCAGCATTGAGAGACCCTGTTAGATGAATATGTTCTTCATTGTATGGAATAGGGAAGTTCTTAAAGAAACCAAAAAGGGCTTCCGCAACGGGATGGGTAAGTAGGGTATCAATATCAACTTCATCGATTTGAAAACCTGTTAGTAGATGACTAAATTCTAGAATGGATTTTTCTAAGAGTGTGTACTCTCTTCCTGCAACAGAGTAGAGCAGTAGCTCTAAAGTATCCCTTAGCGATATTCCATTGGTCTCACTAATAATTTTAATAAACTCTATTTTCAATTGCTCAACGAGTTGCTCTCTCTTTTTATTCATTTTCTACCTGTTCAGTTAAAATATTATAGGCTTCATTTATAATGGAGAGATTATGATTTAAAATCTCTAGAAGATTTTCATCTAGATTTAAAGAGCTGAATTTATCTGGATGAACTTGAGACACTATATTTTCATAATATATCTTTAGTTGATTACCATCAATTTCAGAATCTAGCTTCAAAACTTCCTTTGCCCAATCTTTGTTCTTATTACTACTTAACGGCACAATAGGGGCCAAGCTTTTGAAAAGAAATGCGTTTTTTGACCAATCTTGAAAGAAATCTTCGATTGATAGTGTATTTATATTGAGTTTGTTGAGTAATTCCTCCTGAGTAAAAGACTCAAGTTCTGCCTGTATAGATTTAATGTCCAGGCGATTAACTTCATTGATGTCATCAGTGATAAATCTATAAAGAGATTTTGCAGAATAATTAGCATTAATAGTATTAAGTACTAGGTCATTTTTTTGAGCGTTATAGATATTTACCCAGAGAACATACTTGTCAAAGATTTTGAAAAACGTATCTTTGTTTAGTACCTCTTCGTCACTCTTCGCTAAGAGTGAATGTATAAGTGGAGCTAGCCTTTCATTATATAGAGGCTTGCCAATAAGCTTGGTTGTCTTGGGGCAGTACTCTTCTTTTGGTGCTCCCCACTGTAAAGAGGAAAGTACTTCTTGTACATATTGAAAGTTCACTAAATTTACTTTTGATAGGTCTTTGGGGGTCTCTAAGAGTTCTCCTCTTCTTAGTTGTCCCTCTTTCACTTTTATCAACTCGTCGAGCTCAAAACCTTTAGATGGCTTGTGGCCAGTAAAGCGTTCAACAAAGTAAGCTGAAACTCCAGGTCCAACTACTTTTAAAATGATTAAGATAAATATTAGTAAAACAATATATTGCGATATGTCTTCAACATTTAATTTCATACAAATTCTACGGATAATGTTAATATAGTATGGATAGTTTAATTTGTCGGAGTACAGTTGTCACATGAGTAATTGGAATTTAAAAGAAATAGATTTGCCTCTGAAGTTTACATGGTCCATTTCTAGAAACTCTTCACCTAAGAAGACTAACTTTATAGTCGAATATAAGTCTAATAGTGTTTTAGGATTAGGAGAGGTTGCTTTTAATGTAAGATATGGAGAAACAATTGAATCTGTAAGAGCAGAGTTTGAAAGATTTAAAATGTTATGCCCAAACTCTATTACAACTCTCGGTCAGCTAGAGCCAGTATTTAAAGAAGCTAAGGTCTGCAACTCTTTGAGGTTCGGCCTTGAGTCTGCCTTTATCCATAATATGGCACATATTTCAGAAATTCCTGTATCTAAAATAATTGGTGCCAATACAATCTCGAAAGTAAAAACTTCTTTCTCTCTACCAATTATGGAACCAGCTTTGGTTTCAAGTTTTGTTAAAGATCATAACCTCACTCGCTTTAGTTCTCTTAAATTAAAAGTAGGAGGTCAAAGTGACCTCGAGCTAGTTAAAGAACTTTCTAAAGTTTATGACGGCCCGATCAGACTGGATGCTAATGAAGGATGGGATAATCCCGAGTTAGTAATGAAATGGTTAGAAACTGATTTGAGAGGAATCAATATTGAGTTTTTAGAACAACCTTTTAAAAGTAGTGCTCATCAAGAGTATCTAGAGCTTAAGAAAATAAGTCCTGTAGAAATTATTGCAGATGAATCTTTGATAGATGGAGAGGTAAATAGAGACCTTGCTAATCAATTTCATGGTGTAAATATTAAATTGATGAAGTCTGGGAGTTATTTTAAGGCCTTAAACCAGCTTAGAACTGCAAGAGAGTTAGGGCTCAAGACCATGGTCGGCTGTATGATTGAAAGTTCTCTTGGAATAAACTCTGCTATGAATATCGCCTACGGAGCTGATTATTGCGACCTTGATGGCTTCTTAATCCTGGAAAAGGATCCTTATAGTTATGTTTATGAGGATGGTGGTACGATCTTTTTGAATCACTTACATTAGAAAAAGAATCTAAAATCGATTTCATATTGAGAGTGTTTCGGAGTATTTCTTCCGGCTATCTTCTCTTGAGCTCTAAGTGAAATACCTAATGGAATAGGGAAAACTTCCATCCTGTAGAGATTTACTGTGCTAAAGTTTGCAGCGAGTTTTATATAGTGCGATTCACTATCTGTATTAATGGCAAGTATTTCATTGGCCAAAGTGTATTCAGATTCAAAAGTTGATTTAAATTTTTTATCTAAGGCATAGGCCGCACTAAATGAGAACCAATTTGTAAACCCATAGCTTGGACCAAAGACAACTGAAATCTTATTTCCTAACTTCTCATTAACTACGGCCTTTTTTGTAGACAGAGGAAACTCGTAGCTATCAGGAATTCTGATCTCCTTATCTTTTGCAAATTGATATGTATATCTAATTCCAAGATCGAGGTCTAGTCGTCTATACATAAAGCTTTTACCCATAAATACTTCAGCAAAAACATCCGTCTGTCCGTCTCCAAAGGCAATGTCTTGAAGAATATCTGGATGATCTGTTCTTCCGGTAGGGAGAACTACACCTCCAGCAATGGCGATACCTGCTCCTTTCCAGTCCGTAAGGCGGTACATTGCTCCAACTTCAACATCTCCAAGACCTTGTCCTTGCCAATTACCAATTGGTTTGTAGTTATAATAATTCACAACTACAGATTGGAGTAGTTCTTGTTTAGCGTCTGGAAGTTGCGCTGTAATATCTCTTATAAGTTTTTGATCAGCGCTTAGCTGGGTATTTTGATTCAACTGTTGAACCGTTTGCTGGTGATTATTCCCCTGAGTTCTGTGAATATCTAAATTTACATTCGCTTTATAAATAGGCATTGAAAAATAGGCCGTTAATCTGTCTGTGATTCCCCAGCCTGCACCGAAACCATTTACGGTTACCTCTCCAGAGCCTTGAGCAGAATATTCTCCAAAAGTGAAGTCTTCATAGGCCTTAGGATTGATTGCCTTGAGTTGCTTGAAATACTCTTTCGTAGCTTGATTTATACTCTCAAGAGTTTTGGCCGTAAGACCTTCTTTTAGAGCGTAAGAACTCTCAGAGGCATTTGCACCATATGAAGAAGTAATATCTCCGGTAAAGACATGTCTATACCCTCCAACACGTACACCTTTAGGAAGAGTTGCATAACTTGTGGCAAGTGAGTTTACACTTATCAATGTAAGTACAAGCCCAAAGCAATAGCGTTTTAAAGATGTTTTATGCATGGTGTTATTTTAGTGTAAATTTAGTTTATTTTCACTTGTATTGAAAAAAATACACTGCCTGTAAAGTATTGTAATTAATAGGTTTTATAGGTTTGAAATTTGTACAATTAAACTTGATTACTTTATTTATTGTGCTATAACGTGACGCATTGTAAATCTAATGGATTATTATGAATTTGATTAAAATCACCATTCTTCTTTCACTTTGCCTAATGGGAATCTCTTGCTCAAAAGAGAGTATTACTCCTGCTTTTGGTATTGAAAAGATCTCGGACCAAATTGGAGATATCTCTCTATCATATGATGTTGATGAGGAGGTAGATGGGTTTGGTGGAGAATTTAGTGATGTAGGTGGTGATGATGTAGGTTCAGTTTTAAGACGCTTGGCCACCAGCTTTGCTGATATTGAACTTCGTGAAAATGGCGGGGCCTTTGTAGAGATTCCACTTCAGGTTTTTGAATTTCCCGAACTTAAAGATATAGACTTTACATATATAAAGGAAGTTGAGTTTACAACTGTTCAGGTAGACCTAATTGATACAACATCAACAGTAGAGGTCTCTGAAGAAGCGAAAAGTGAAGAGAATGAACCAACAAATCCTAGTTTAAGCCTAGACTTCGTCCAAGAGCTTCAGGTTTTTTTAATAGTAGACTCAATGCCAGACACAATACCAAATATTTCACCGACCTATATGGAAGGTGAGGAGCCCAATACAATTTACTCAGGTAAAAAGTCGACACTTCTGTTTAGTTATTCTCAAAATGATAAAGAGGAGGTTAAGTGTGATAGTAAGTGCATAAACTTAAAAATTGATCAATCTAAAATAAAAGATATTCTTAAACAAAATACGAACTTCATTATTGATATTCGTCTGAAAGTAGGCGCTGTGCCTAAGAACAACTTAAAGCTCAAGACACGATTTGATTTCAAAATTAAGTTTGATCCTGGTTTTTAGTCAAAATTTCCGCGTTTAATTGTCCATCACTTTTCGTTAAAATACTAAGTAAACGTTCTAATCATGAAGGATCTTATTTAGTGAAAAAAACAAGCAATTTACTTTTCTTATTGGCCCTTTCTAGCTGCTCTCATATTTCTCCAATCTTTAAAAAGAAAACAGAGGCTCCTAGGAGTATTAAGCAATTAACATCCGAAAAAACTTATAAGAAAGTTGAGAAGAAACACTTTGTTAAAAAGGAAGTTATTGAAGTCGAGCCTGAGAAAGAAGATCTCATTTCACTAATTGAGCCAAAGAGAGAAGAAGTTCAAAAGCCATTAGTGTCGAATTATTCGTCTAATGATGAACATAATCTTGAATTAAAGTATGAGAAAAAGCATTATGACTTCTGGCTAAAGTATTTCTCAAAAAGAGAGCCGGCCAGATTTAAAAGACATATGGCCAATGGTTTAAAGTTTGAAAAAATAGTCAGAGATGTATTCGAAGAACATGGACTGCCTGCAGATCTATTCTTTGTAGGTTTAATCGAATCTGGCTTTAATACACATATACGCTCTCATGCCTCGGCAGTCGGACCGTGGCAGTTTATTAAAGGAACTGGAGATAGGTATGGTCTAAAAATTGATCGTTACCTAGATGAAAGAAGAAATATATATAAATCTTCTCATGCTGCTGCCAATTACTTTAAAGACCTTTACAATATTTTTGGAAGTTGGGAACTTGCTCTTTGCGCATATAATGCTGGAGAGTACAGAATTATCAATGCTATTCGTAAAGGTAATACGAGAGACTATAGGGAACTTGTAAGAAAGAAACTTATTCCTAAAGAAACAATTTATTACGTTCCAAAAGTTGCAGCAGCGAGACATTTATTCAAAAATAGAAATAAATATGGCCTACATGTGAAGAGAAAAGGTGAAGCATTTTATTTGAATGTTGATGAGGTTGTTGCAAAGAAGTCTCTCTCGATAGACGACTTATCAAGGAAAATGAATATATCACTTGCTACACTACGTAAGCTTAATCCAGAAGTTAAGAAAAGCTGGATTGCAGTAACGAGAAGAAGACCTGTGACACTTTTACTTCCTAAGGGACAAGCTGAGAAGTTTGCATCTCTGAATTTCTCTAAGAGATCGCGCACAGTGGCCAGTAGAAAGAAGTCTGTATCTCAAAGTGTAAGTACTACATCTAGTTCAGTCTATAAAGTTAGGCGTGGTGATAACCTTTATAAAATATCTAGAAGGTTTAATTTACCTATTAAGAATATCAAGACTGCAAACGGACTAAGATCTTCTAAAATTAGAATAGGGCAAAGATTAAAGATTCCAGTGAATGGTACAAAGTATACGGTAAGAAATGGGGATAATTTAACTCATATTGCAAAGAAGTTTGGAGTATCGATAAAAACTCTTGTTGCCGCTAACAATTTAGATGGTCATATTATCTATAGAGGTCAGAAGCTATTCATTCCTAGTGAGAGCTAGGCAAAGACCTATATATACGCTAGTATAAACTTATGAAGATAGGTTTTGACGGTAAAAGAGCTCTCCATAATCTTAGAGGGCTCGGCAACTATAGTAGAACATTAATTAAAAGTTTAGATATTCACTTTCCTGAAAATGAATATCTTTTATTCTCCCATCCTGCTAAGAGTAAGGAAATAATGTCTTGGCAAGAAGGCCTAAGTCATTCAACCAAAGTAATCGGTCCACAAGGCTTTCTAAGTAAGTTGTCTCCTTCTCTTTGGAGAAGCGTTCTTTTAAATAGAGATTTGAATAAATTCGACCTAGATGTCTACCATGGCCTAAGCCATGAGATTCCACCAGGTATTAATAAATCCAACTTTTTAAAAGTAGTTACAATTCATGATCTACTTTACTTAAAGTTTCCTCAAAATTTTAAATATATTGATCGCAAGGTCTATCATAAGAAGTTTCTCTACAGTGTTCACAATGCAGATATTGTGATTGCTATTTGTGAACAAACTAAAAGAGATATAATAGAGTACCTAGGGGTTGATGAAAAAAAGATTTATGTCGTCTATCAGAGTTGCTCTGCGGACTATTACGATACTTGTTCGGATGACCAGTTAGCATTAATACGTGATAAATATAAAATCTCTAATGATTTTGTCTTCCACGTTGCCTCGATGGAGCCAAACAAGAACACTCTGTCCATTGTTCAAGCATTTGACAACGCTAAAAACGATATTGAAGAAAACCTTATACTCGTCGGTAGAGGAGGAGAGTATAAAGAGAGGGTGAAAGATTATATTAAAGAAAAAAATCTTTCTAATAGAGTAAGGATCTTAGAAGACGTTCCGACTGGTGATCTTCCTGCACTATATCAACTAGCAAAACTATTTGTTTTTCCAAGCTTTTATGAAGGATTTGGTATTCCAATCTTAGAGGCCCATTTTTCAAGAACTCCTGTAATTACTTCTATTGGAAGTTGTTTCCCTGAATCAGGAGGACCTGATGCCAAGTATATTGACCCAGCGAGTGTTAAAGATATATCTAATAAGATGGTTGAAGTCCTAAGTGATGTAGCACTACAAAAAGAAATGGCCCTAAAGGGCCATCAATTTGTTCAGAAATTTCATTGGAAGAATACTTCTCAAGCATTATTAAATTTGTATTCTACTCATCTGTAATAAGTGACACATTTGTTAGTTCATACTTTTTCAGCTTTGCTATAAGTTGAACCACTCTATCATACTTAACGTCTTTATCAATTCTGAGGTCGATTGGTATGGTTTTCTTAGTAACTGACTTTAGAGACTCTTCCATACTTTCTAAAGTGATTTTTTTACCATTGTAAGCAATTTCCGACTTTGATAATTCAATGTAGATTGTCTTATCTTGCTTTTGGACAGATTCACCTTTTTCCGTTTTAGGAAGGTTAAGTAATAGGGCCATCTCATCTTTTTTAAAAACAGTTGAAACCATAAAGAAAATAAGTAGTAAGAAAACTACATCAATTAGTGGAGTAATATCTGGCGCCGCAGCTTCTCTAGATCTTTTCTTCACATTTAATCCTTATAATACTTTAGAGAGGAGTTCTTTTTCTAACTTAGTTTCAAAGTTATCTAACATTCCAAGTAAATAGTTATGACCGATATAGTGAGGGATTGCTACAATCATTCCCCCTACTGTTGTTATTAAGGCCATAGAGATACCTTGCGCAAAGGAGGCAGGATTGTTTAAACCAGTTTGAGACATAACTCTAAAAGCAACCAGAACACCTATAACAGTACCAAGTAAACCCAGTAGAGGAGAAATAGAAGCAATAATCTTAACAGTATTTAAGCCTTTTTCTAGCGAAGAGATATGACCTGATAGCTCTTGTTTAGCAAGTTCAATTGTTGCATTGACATCATTTCCACTTAAAACACTTTTAATCTTATTCTTTAGCTCTTCAGTTACTTCAGAAGTTCTCGCGCCCTCTTTAGTAAAAATGAAAAACTTAGAAATCATTATGGCAAAACCAATGACGTTTAAAGCAAGTAGAATATACATAATGATTCCACCCTGCTCAATATAATCAATAACTCTCATTAAAACTCCTTTAGAAAATTAGTCTACCACTATTGTCATAAATTTAGGTATTTTTGGCAAATTTAAATCTTAAGAAGTTCAAGAAGATTCGAAGAAAGTTGCTTTTCAAAAGTAAAACGCTCAACTTTATGACCTAGAATTTCTTCAAGCGAAGTCATAACTTTAACATTGAGCCCGCATGGGTTTATGCCTTTAAAAGCATCTTTATCATAAAAAATATTGATGGCCAGGCCATGGTAGGTAATCCATCTTTTTATCGCTATTCCAATTGATGCTATTTTATGGTCTCTTATCCAGACTCCTGTATTGTCTGGATCGCCCTTGGCTTCTTTTACACCAAACTCTTCAAGAGTCTTTACCATTGCAAGTTCTAGGTTTCTTAAGTAAGCATAGATATCATTCATTCTTTTTTCAAGATTAAGAATAGGGTAGATTACTACTTGGCCAGGCCCATGATAGGTGGCCTTTCCACCGCGGCTTATTTCGTAAGTTTTTCCTTTCCATCCTGTGAGGTCACTCATTGAAGATTTCTTGCCTAAAGTTACAACACTTGGATGATGACAGATAAGTAATACTTCATCACGAGTTCCTATCAAAACTTCCTCTAGATAGTTCAGTTGAATATCAAGTGCTTCTTTGTAATCAATAAGACCTAAGTTAATAACTTCCATTATAGATCGGCTAGACTTGGAAACTTATTTGAATCAGGTTTCTGGCGGTCTTTTTCAATGACACCTTTTAAGAAATATTCACCGGCCTTATAAGAACTTCTTACCAAAGGTCCCGACGCAACATAAAGAAAGCCCATCTCCTTGGCGACTTTTTCCCAATGAGAAAACTTCTCTGGCGTTACATATTCATAGATTGGCAAGTGCCTAGCTAGTCTTTGAGTAGGAGAGAGATATTGTCCAAAAGTGACGACATCACAATTTACTGATCGAAGATCTTTTAGAGTTTGTAGTACTTGTTCGTCTTTTTCTCCAAGTCCTAACATGATAGATGTTTTAGTATATCTAGTAGGGTCTATTTCCTTTACCATTTTTAAAACACTAAGTGATTGGGCGTACCCACTTCTTCTATCTCTCACTCTTTTTGTAAGAGCTTCGACTGTTTCGATATTGTGAGCAAATACATCTGGCTTGGCCTTGATTACTCTGGCTATTTGTTCTTTGTTAGCACTAAAGTCTGGAGTTAGAACTTCAACAATCATATCTTGATTATTTTCTTTGATGGTTTCTATGGTTTTAGCAAAATGATCTGATCCACCATCTTCAAGGTCATCTCTGTCAACAGAGGTGAGGACAACATAGTTTAGATTCATTTTAGAGATAGCATTTCCTACCTTTAAGGGCTCATCATGATCAAGAACTCCTTTTGGATTTCCAGTTTTTACTGCACAGAATCTACAGGCACGAGTGCAAGTATCTCCCATGAGCATAAAAGTAGCAGTACCACCTTCCCAGCATTCTCCCATATTTGGGCAGAGAGCTTCTTGGCAAACAGTTACAAGATTTAGCTCTTTGAGCATATCTTTGATTTCAAAATAGCCTTTACTTGTTGGGGCCTTTACTTTTAACCAGGCAGGTCTTTTTGGTGACGTGTTAGACATAATTTTCTCCAGTTTTAGAGTTATCAAAAACCTTAAAATAAGGCCATGAAAACATGCTAAATACTGGAGAAGTAGGGTTTTAACACAGTGTGGAGAGAACTTTTAATGCATCAATCCAAGTAAATATTCCAGCTAACTTTCCATTTTCTTTTACCAGTGTGCATCCATACTTTTTTTCTGCCATTGTTTGGCAAACTTCTTTCAGTGATGTGTTTGTGTCAACTATATATGGATCGTAAGTACATGCGTCTTCCACATCGATTTCTTCAGGATTCATACCATCAAAACTTTCAATAAACCTGATGTCTCTGTCACTCAATATTCCGATAAGTTGACCACCTCTAAGTACCGGTAGGTGTCTTACGCCGAGTTCATTCATTTTACTTTGCGCAAAAACTAGATTCTGCTCAGCACTTATTGTATGTGGTGAGGGAGTCATAAATAATCCAACTAACTTCTTTCCCATAGTATTTCCTTTATTATAACAACTTAGCTACTGCATTAATGTACTCTTAAGTCATAAATAAAACTATGATTTAGATCAATAATCGAGTTGACACAAAATTGACATACAACTGACAGCGGCCCTATGGCCTTTTTCTAATATGAATCCATAATAGTATTAGAAAGAGATAAGAACTTTAACTTATCTTATTAATACGGAGGTTATATGAAATTAGCTTATCAACGTTTAAATAATTCTGAAGCTCTAAACGAATTTGTAAAAGAAAAATTTTCTGAAAATTCATTTTTTAGAGAAAAGTTTTCTAATGTTAAAGTTGTTTTCTCCAAAGAAGCTGAAATGTACAAAGCATCTCTTAGTTTTGTAGCTAATGGAAAAAGATTTAAACTAGTAGGAAAGGCAAGCAATGCATATGCGTCTGTTGCAAAAGTCTTCCTTAAAGCTAAGAATGCTTTCCCAAAGAAGATGAATAACAAAAGACGCCTTCATTCTAAAAGACCAATGTTCTCAGAGCTTGCAAGCTAGTTTTCGCTTGTAAGTTTTGGTTCTCTCTCTGTCTCGACCCCAGAAAAAGAGTGGTGGCTTTTTCTGGGGTGTTCTTTTAAATAAATACCCATATTTATCTCGTTTATTTCATTGTCTAAATACTATACGGCCCTATAAATTTTACTCCTGATTACTAAGTAATTCATCTTAACTGTTAATATTACTTATCTAAGGAGAATATAATGAAGAAGTTTTTAATTATTTCAATATTTGTTCTATGTTCTAATACCTTTGCTGGTATTTACAAAATCTATGATAACGAAAAAGAATGCACTCTTTACTTTTCTGAAAGTAGCTCTTTTTCAAAAGATATTGATATTCAAAAATTAAAACGAACAAGCGTTAGCGCTGCTCTTGTCTTTCAAAAGAGTGATGATAGATTTAACTTAAAAGGTTTATGGTCATTTATGCCATTGGTTCTTTCTGTTAATTTAGAAGAAGATAAGGAACAACACTTTATGGGTAGTACCTTCGAGTCTATCTGTCTTTCAGCAGATAAGAGAGTGATTTACTCTGAAGTTGGTCGACGTTTATTCAATAACTTAAATGATTTAGACCGAGAGTAGTTTTCTCAATTGCTCCTGTCTTTATGGTATAAAGTTCCGGTGGTCTAATTTTTCCTCCGGAAAATACTTCCTTAGCTCCAATGCTCCGAAATGTTCTTTAAGGCATATTGCGCCTTGGAGAAAAATGAGAATTAATACGAACACAAATTCAATGTTAGCTCTGAGAAATTTTCAGAACGTTAGCACAAACCAAAAGAATGCCCAAAGCAAAATGGCATCTGGTGATCGTATACAGTCTGCGGCCTTTGACCCTTCTGGTTTGGCCATTTCTGAGACAATGAACGCTACAATTCGTTCTCAGTCTCAAGTTAAAAGAAATATTAATGATGGAGTGTCATTACTTCAGGTGGCAGAAGGTTCTCTTAGTGAGTTATCAAATTTAGGTATCAGATTGAGAGAATTGGCCATTCAAGCTTCCTCAGATACTGTGAACGATGAAGCTAGAGTTATGGCAGACTACGAGTTTAGAAGCCTTAAAGAGGAGATTAAACGCTTAACATCTTCTAGCAAGTTTAATGGTAATCATATCTTAGATGGTAATAGTAATTATGAATTACAAATTGGAACGAATAATGATCCTTTCCAAGATAGAATTGAATATAATCTTTCAAAAATACTAGATGCTAAGTCGAACTTTGGTTTAGACACAATTGATTTAAGAACAAAGACTTCTGCTCAAAACTCTATTTCTAAAGTAGATAAAATGATGCAGCAGGTGGGAGAGTCTAGGGCAAAGATTGGAGCATCTCAAAATAGACTTGAGTCAATGTTTGCTAATCTACAAGTAGGTCAAGAAAATCTAATCAGTGCTAAGTCGCTAATTCGTGACGCTGATATGGCAAAGGAATCTGCTGAAAATGTAAAAGGTAGTATCCAAAAGAATGCTACAGTTATGATGATGCAGACAGTGAACTCAAATCCATCTAAAGTTTTAAAGTTGCTTGAATAAAAAAGACCCTCTTGCGAGGGCCCTTGAGTACTATTTAATTGATTCTTTATATATTTTTTCTAATGGAGCAAAGAAGCCTGAGAAATTAGGAATTGTTTGTTTCCAAAGAAAGTCAGGTCTCTCTGAGCTTAACCACTCACCACCGATAATTTCATTATTTCTGTTTATCTCTACTCTATAGTGATAATCTTTAAATGACTCTGATCTTGAGTCGGCCGGAACCATGCTCCATTGAGTGTCTATTTCAACTGTGTAGTACATTCTCGTTCTAATTTCTATTTCTTTAACAGTACCTTTTGCAGCACCTTCAGAGGCCCCTTGAGTTTCTTTTACTATTCTTGATTTGAACCCATGAACAGGTTGATTCCAAACTTCTAAGTCTCTTGTAACATCTACGATAAAGCCTTCATTAAGTAGACCAATCTGATTCGTTAGAACTAAATGAAATGCACCAGCATTTGTATCTCTACATTTAGAAGAGTTTATTTCTCTTTCATATTCTTCTTCAGATATAGAACCTTCTCTAAGTTGAGATCTGAGTTCTTCGAAGTCTGTATTACATCTACCTCCAAGAAAGAAGTTCGCAGCAGTCTTATCATAGTGAAGAAAATATGTAAGTAGTGCTTTTACATCTGAAGATCCAAACTTAACTTCTAGACCATCTTTATTTTTTAAAGTTACTGGATTTGGATTTGTAAAGCCGAGAGTTGCTGGCGCCCAGGCGTGACAAAGACCTTCCCACGAAGGAATTTCAAAGTTAGAGTCATATTGATCAGAGCCTTCAATAGTCTTCATAATATTTGTTCTTTCACGCTCATATTTAGTTAGTGGGAAATCGTATCTTCCAAGAAATAGATCATACTTTTCGGCAGGAGAGAGTTCTTCTGTTGAAGAAAGTGATTTTACTTGATCATCATTCATAATGGCATAGCCATAAGTTTCAGATTCGTCCCAGCTGTAAGTATTCCATCTGTGAGTAATACCACCTTTGTGTGTTGGCCAGTAGTCACCACTCCACGGTGTCGTTTCAAGGCTTGCACTTGTAGGTAATTTAGAAAAATCTTTAATGTAGTTGAGTTTTCCTACAGTGTAGTTTCTATTACCTCTAGTAATTTGCATTCTCTCAGGATTGTTTGTGCTGTTCCAGGCTTCTTTGATAACGGAAGCATTAGTGTTGATCGATGTTAAAATTAAAATGGTTGCCAATGTTGCTTTCATAATTTCCCTCTAATCAAAAATATAATCTTGAGGACTTATAACAAGTAGAGTCGTATTATTTCAAGTAATAAACTTGTTTAAAAATCATAAGTAGAGCTAATGTTTGTTTGGGGTAAGTAAAACTTGTTTAAGTGGTTGTAAATACACTTAGAGTATGGAATTGATCACATTATTGAATAAGATTCATCTTAAATTTAGTGTGTAGAAAGTAATAATGCCTTGTGTCTAAAACGGGCTCTTTTGAGGAAGAATAACTCTAAATGAAGTTCCTCCAAGAGAATTTGAGGAGATTTTAATATCACCCTGATGCTTTTGAATAATGTGCTTAACAATACTAAGCCCAAGTCCTGTTCCACCTAGCTGACTCGACCTAGAAGAGTCAACTCTATAGAATCGTTCAAAAACACGGCCGTGGTGCTTAGAGTCTATTCCAGGGCCATCGTCTTCTATTATTAGAATGATATTAGACGCTTCTTTATTCCAGCTAATTCTAATGAGGCCATTATCATTGCCGTACTTGTAGATATTATCTATTAAGTTCGTAAGAACCTGCTCTAGAAGATTTGGGTCAGCCCATAGTTTTTCAACATTTATAATCGTTTCAATTTTTTTAGACTTTTGCGGATGCACTAATCTAAGATTTGCGAGGACTTGTGAACTTATATCTTCAGCAATTATTTCGGTCTTATTTATTTTATTTAGAGATTCTATCAAGGATAGATTTAAAATCTCTTGAAATAAAACAGTGAGCCTATTTGAGTTATGTTCTATTTTCTCTAAGGCCTCTTTCGTTAATTCATTACTCTGTAGCTCTTTTTGTGAAGACAATATTTGAACATAGCCCTTCATCGCTGTCAGTGGAGTTCTAACCTCGTGTGACACGTTTGTTACAAAGTCTTCTCGCATTTGATCAGCAAGTTTTCTATCGGAGATATTATTAAAGCTGCAAACGGCCCCTAATATTTCATTATTTTCTCCAATAAGTGGGCTTGTTGTTAGATCGAACCAAGCATTACTTGAAGTTGTTCTGAGTTCGACGCTTCTTAATTTTACAACTTTCTTCTCACTTAAGCATTGATTGAAAATTCTTTGGATTTCTATAGAACGCGTAAGTTCAACAAGTTTAGTGTCCTTAGCATCTTTATTATGGGAGTTACCAAAAGTTTTGATATATCTCTTATTTATAAATAAAACACGTCCATCTTTATCAATAGCTAAAATAGAGTCTGATATTGAGTCCATTAAAATAGAGAACTTTTTATTTTGTAGCTGCAGTTCACCAATAAATTTTTCAAGTTGATCTTCAGCTTTATCTAAAGTTCTTTCTACAAAGTGCCACTCGTCATCGATAGTTAATGAGCTTTCAAAATGTTTAGAGGTAATAGTTAAGTTTTCGAATTCGGAAATCTTCTTAAGTAAAGACTTTAGAGGAGATGCAACTTGAATTGATGTATAAAGGCTAATAAAGGCCGAAACTAAAAGTAGTGGAATAAGGAAGAGTGCAATAGAGCGATCAAGCTTTTTCATCGCAATTGATATTTCACTTAAGGGAACAGATTGGCGAATAATGTAAAAGGTCTTAGTGATAGGGTGAGAAATCGTTCCTGCACCATAGATCATGTCATAATTAGTACTTTCACTATATCTAATTGAAGTACCAACTTCTTTAACAAGAGCTTCTTGTACTTCAGGTCTATCTAGATGATTATCTAGGTTTTCAATATCAAGGTAATTATCGCATACAACTTTTCCTGAAGAGTGTATGAGTGTATATCTGGTTTTCCAATTCATTTTCAGAGATTGGCACCATTTTAAAGGCTCGATACCTTGAGTGATGAGTGAGTGTTTGATGAGCTCAATTGATTCAATGAGCTGATTTTTAGACTGATTTGTTATATAAACTTTAATGTAGTATCGAGAAGTTATCGCAGTAGTGAAAACAATAAATAGCATTAGAAATAATTGAGAGATTGCTATTTTTTTAAAATATCTCCATGGAATAGTAGATAAGAATTTTTCGTAAATTGATTTAGAGATCATTCTTAACTCTATAGCCAATTCCTCGAATTGTTTCAATCATGTCCGAGTACTCATTAAGCTTCTTTCTTAAGCCAAATATGTGAGTGTCAATAGTTCTATCTGTTACGTGCACAGGGCCATCTTGAATAAACTCGACTAGTTGATTACGTGTTAAGACTTTTCCAGGTTGCTGTAAAAAAGCAACCATGAGCTTATATTCACTAAGAGTTAAGTCAATTGGGCTACCTTTAAGGGATACCTTGCATTGATCCTTGTCTAATGTGACTGGTCCTAATGAAAGAATATCTTCGTTTGGGCCTTGCGAACTCAAAAGATCTGACCTACGCAATAGTGATCTTACTCTCGCTAATAAAATACTAATGTCGAATGGCTTCGTAATATAGTCATCAGCTCCAGCATCAAGACCTTCAACAATATGCTCAGTGCTAGATAAAGCTGTGACCATAAGAATAGGAGATTGCTTAGTATGTTTAAAAACTCGTAAGAATTTACAAATATCTTGGCCGTTGATACCAGGTAGCATTCTATCAAGTACAAATAAATCAATTGGAGTTGTATCCGTTCGTTGAGACGGATGAGTTTGAACGAGCTCAATAGCTTCTGAACCATTATCAATGACAGTTACTTTATATCCATTAGAGCTTAGCTGAAGCTTGATTAGATCCGAGATGTCTTTTTCGTCTTCTACAACGAGAATATGTCCTTTACTCATTCGCTTGTGCCTTTTTGTCTTCTTTACGTCTTCCAAATTTTACATCGGGATTGTGTCTAATGTCAGTACCTGATTCTAGAAAAATAATATCTTCTGCGATATTAGTTGTTAAATCTCCAATTCTTTCAAGACACTTTGCAACTCTTATAATATAGAAACCATCATCAAAGTTAACTGTATCTGATTTCATCTTCTTAATAAATTCTGCCATTATATCTCTATATTGCTCATTAACCTCTTGATCATGCTGTATAACATCTGTCGCGAGTTTAGAATCAAGTTTAACAAAGGCATCTATACTATTTTTAACCATCATTTTTACATCTTCACTAAGTCCCTCAATTGAAGCTAGGGCAGAGCTAACTTTTTTTAAGTTTCTCTTGATGTTGACTGCTTGGTCACCAATTCTTTCTAGTTCAGAGTTTATTTTCATTACAGACAGGGCAAGTCTGAGGTCCTTGGCCGTAGGATTTTTAAGAGCGATATATTTAAATACATTGTCATCAATAGTTGTATGGTACTTGTTGATTTCATTTTCAAGAGCAAATACTTCTTTTTTAGTTGTTTCAACCTTTAGCGATTTGTCTAGAATCGTTTCTACAACAGATGCCATTTTTAAGGCCATATCTCTTAGGTCTTCACTTGTAATATTCATTTCTACCTCTTAACCAAATCGTCCAGTTATATAATCTTCTGTTTTTTGTTGTTTTGGATTAGTGAAAATATTCGAGCTTAAGTCATGCTCAATTAAGTCGCCTAGAACAAAGAAGCTCGTATAGTCTGCAACTCTTGCAGCTTGCTGCATATTGTGTGTCACAACTATAACAGTGTAATCATTTTTGAGCTCAGTCATGAGTTCTTCAATTTTTGCAGAAGCAATTGGATCTAAAGCTGAAGTAGGTTCATCCATTAATAAAACTTGTGGATTAACTGCTAAAGCTCGAGCAATACATAGCCTTTGTTGCTGTCCTCCTGAGAGACTTGTTCCTGGTCTTGATAGAATATCTTTAACCTCGTCCCAGAGCGCGGCTTTCTTTAAGCAGTTTTCAGCAACATTCATTAGCGTTGATTTATTCTTTATTCCTTGTAGCTTTAAACCAATAATAACATTTTCAAAAATACTCATTGCTGGAAATGGATTTGGCTTTTGAAATACCATCCCTATTTTCTGTCGCAATTCAACTGGGTCAACCTTATTATTAAGAATATCTCTTCCTTCTAGAATGATTTGTCCTTTTGCTTTTGCTCCAGGAACTTCTTCATGAATTCGATTGAGGCAGCGCAGGTAGGTAGACTTTCCGCACCCAGATGGTCCAATAATTGCTGAGATTGTCTTTTGAGGATAATCAACTGATATTCCTTTGACTGCATGAAAGTCATGATACCAAACATTTAAATCCTTTACAGATAGAGCGATATTTTCCATTAGTTATTTCCTCTACTAAATGAATTTCTTATTTTCTTAAAACCGAAAATTGTTCTAGCAAGTAAATTAATGCCAAGAACAAGGATTATTAGAACGAATGCACCTGCCCAGGCCTGTCTTTGCCAGTCATCGAAAGGGGAGATTGCGTAATTATAAATTTGTACTGGTAATGAAGCCATTGGCGAGTCTATTTCATAACTTAAATACATATTACCAAATGCTGTAAATAGTAGAGGAGCAGTCTCTCCTGCCGCTCTGGAGATCGCCAGCATAATTCCAGTAATTAATGATGAGAAATTTGATCTTACTATAATGAAGAATATCACTTTCCATCTTGGAAGACCTAGAGCGAGGCCAGCTTCTCTAATATGATTAGGGGTGAGCTTAAGTATTTCTTCGCTTGATCTACAAACGATTGGAAGAATAATTATACTTAGAGCAACTCCTCCCGCCATAGCGGAGAAACCTTTAAAGGGGACGACAATCATTAAGTAGGCAAAAATTCCGACCACAATGGAGGGAACACCTGTTAAAAGGTCAATTGCGAACCTCAAAAGAGAAGCTACTTTACCCTTTTTAAACTCACTTAAATATATTCCACAAAGTAGGCCTATGGGAATTGAAAGTATAGAGGCGAGACAAACAATATATAGGGTTCCTATTATGGCATGCCTCATTCCACCACCTGATTCTCCAACAGGCTTTGGAAGTTGAGTAAAGAAATCTAGATTTAGTGAAGAAGCCCCCATCTTTATTACAAACGATACGATCATAAATAGAGGTAATATCGTAACTAGTGCACCTAGAAGTAGAGAAAGGTAGAAAAGTATATTCTTAATTTTTCTGTACCTTAAGTAGTTCATTTAGACCTACCTTGTTGTTTCCAAACTATAAGTCTAGCAAAAGTATTTACGATAAGAGTTACTATGAACAGTAGTACTCCTACATAACACAGAGTTGATAAGTGAAGATCACTGTCAGCTTCAGCATATTCATTCGCTATGACTGACGCCATTGTTGCTGCAGGCGAAAATAGAGAAGCTGTAATTGTTGGAGAGTTTCCAATCACCATTGCTACGGCCATTGTTTCTCCTAAAGCACGACCAAGACCTAGAACAATTGCTCCAACGATACCTGAAAACGAAGGTTTTAGTACTGAGAGCTCTATCATTTCTACTTTTGTCGCACCAAGCGCAAGGGCCGCTTCTTTTTGTAAAGAGGGGATTGTTTTAAATATTTCTCTACTTATTGAGGTAATAGTCGGAATAATCATAATAGCTAATATGATTGAAGCCGTAAGGATTCCTATACCAAAGCTTGGCCCTTGAAATAGAGGTAGAAAGCCAAGCGTGGACTTAAGAAATGGTGATACAAAATCTTTAACAAAAGGACCAAGATAGAATATTCCCCATAGTCCGAAAATTATACTAGGTATTGCTGCAATCATCTCAATAAAGAGCGAGATAAAAGAGGAAAGTTTCTTAGGTAATACTTCTGAAATAAATAAGGCCACACATACGCTTATTGGTGCTGCAATTAAAATGGCAATGAAAGATGTAACAAGAGTACCAAAGATAAATGGAAGAGCACCAAATTCATCTTCTACAGGGTTCCAGTTGTCTGTGGAGATAAAGCCGAAACCAAACTCCTTCATTGCGGGTAGAGATGAATTTACTAGAAGGGTAATGAGTAAAATAAGTAAAATAATAACAAGAATACAAATAGTCTTTATTAGATAATAAACAATCTTATCTTGTTGTTGAAAAGATATCGATTTCTTCTTAATACTAAAAATCTCAGCTTCAATTTGACTTGAGGCTGAGTTTATTAGTTGAGGTCCTGAATCTTTCCCCACTTATTAAAGCTCCTTAAGCATTCTTTTTGCTAAAGACTTTGGAAGAGGCGCATAGTGAAGATCTGTTGCCATGTTCTGTCCATCTGTTAATGCCCACTTTAAAAACTTTTTAACTTCTTTTAATTGTTGTGTCTCTTCTTTTACAGGCAAGAGTATATAAGTAAATGCTGAGATAGGATAAACTCCTTTTCCTTTTGCATTTACTATAGAGACTGTTACTTTAGAATCTTTACCTTTTAATGTATCTGCAGAAAGAGAAACACCTTTTACAGATGGCTTAACAAATTCCCCAGCATCATTTTTTAGGGCAACTGTATTAATATTGTTCTTCAATGCATAGGCCAATTCAATATATCCAATTGCTCCTTGAGTTTGTTTGATAATTGCAGTTACACCATCATTTCCTTTTGCTCCAATTCCCGATGGCCACTTTAAAGACTTTCCTCTACCGATATTTTTTTCCCAGCTTGGTGAAATAGTAGAAAGGTAGTCTGAAAAGATTGCCGTTGTTCCCGACCCATCTGCTCTTCTTACAACTAGTATATCTTGAGCAGGAAGAGATAGTCCTTTATTGAGTTTAGCAATTGAAGGGTGATTCCACTTTGAGATTTTTCCCATGAAGATATCTGCCAAAGTTTGTCCATCAAGCTTTACGTCTCCAATTTCTAAATTGTAGGCAACCGCTACTGCTCCTAGAACAGTTGGAATATGTTTTACAGGCCATGCTGCTTTTTTAATATCTTTCTCTTTCATTGGGGCATCGGAGGCACCAAAGTCTACTGTTTGTTTAATTAGTTGTCTGATACCTCCACCAGAACCAATTGCTTGATAATTAAATTCTGTGTCAGTTGCAACTTTCTTATACTCCGAAAACCATTTTGAATATATTGGGTACGGAAATGAAGCACCGGCCCCGTTAACTTTAACTAATGCTGATGTATTAGCTGATAAAAAAAGTACAAGTAGTAGAGATAAAACTCTTTTCATTGATTGCTCCTTAAAGCTTATGTTTAGTTGACTATTTATATCAGTTCTTGAGACTTGCTTTGTTAGGATTGTGTTAGATCATTATCTTCTTTGGCCTAGATGAGATATTTTGTATGTAATTTCAGTGATTTATCGTGAGCGCTTCCGATGTATAGACTATTTCTAGTCAGCTCCTTTCGAACTCGTTAGAATAGTTCTCTTTAAGGAGAAGTCGTGAAATATCTAAATATACTATTATTATTTACTATAAGTTCTTGTTCTAACTTACAGAAGACTACACCGTACGAAAAAGAAGTTCGTCATGTATCACTTGGTGAGGGACAGGTTAAAGAGGATCATGAAAAATGGGGAGATGATTTTCTCATAAGTACTCAGGGGAAATTCGCCTCTATGTCAGCTCACAAAATGTTTGAGTTAAAGGGAAATATAATTGATGCTGCCGTAGCAGCTTCTTTTGTTCTTGCTGTTGAAAGACCTCAGTCAACGGGAGTTGGTGGAGGAGGATTTGCTCTATATCATGATGTTAAAAGAAATAAAGACTTTCCTTTAACCGTGGACTTTAGAGAGAAGGCACCTTTAAAAGCTCATGATAAAATGTTTTTAGATGACAAAGGTGAGGTTATAGCCCGTATGTCTTTAGACGGTATTTTCTCTGCAGGTGTTCCTGGAATGGTTGCTGGAATGCTTGAACTTCATAGAGAACATGGGTCTTTACCGTTAAATGTTGTTCTCGCCGATGCTATAGCACTTGCAAGAAATGGCTTCGTTATTTATCCAGAATTGGCAAAGGCCATATCTAAAAGAGAGAATATCATTAAAAGGTATAAAGCGACGTGCGATATATTTTGTAATGAAAAAGGAGAGATTCTTAAGCTTGGAGATAAGTTAGTCCAAAGAGACTTAGCTAAAACACTTTCTACAATAGCAAAAAATGGACGTGACGGTTTCTATAAAGGTTGGGTTGCAAAGTCTATTGTAGCTGAATATGAAAGGCTTAACGGATTAGTTACTCAAAAAGACTTAGATAAGTACAATGTTAAATATCGTGACCCAGTTAGTGCTGAGTATCGTGGACATAAAATTTTCTCTATGAGTCCACCTAGCTCTGGTGGAGTACACATTATTCAGATTTTAAATATTCTCAGAAATGATGACCTTGCGACTTATGGAGTTCAGCATTCAAAGACAGTACATTTAAGGGCCTCTGCTATGCAGACTGCATTCTCTGATAGAGCGAAGTACTTAGGGGATGCTGATTTTACTTATGTTCCAGTAAATGGACTTACTTCATTAGATTATGCAAAAGATCTAAGATATTCAATTCCTGAAAACCAAGCTCTAAATGATCTTTGGGCAAATTCAAGCGATCCATTTAAATTTGATATTAAAAGTGGAAAAGAAGTTCTAAAGAGACATGAATCAAATGAGACTACACACTTTACTATTGCTGATGGCAAAGGAAATGTCTTTGTTTCTACTCAAACTTTAAATGGATACTTGGGATCAGGAGTAGTAGTTCCTGGTACAGGTATATTACTTAATAATGAAATGGATGACTTTGCAACAAAGCCAGGAGCGAATAATCTCTTTGGTGCAGTTGGAGGGGAGAAGAATTTAGTTAAGCCGGAAAAGCGACCTTTGAGTTCTATGTCTCCAACAATTGTAGTAAAAGACGGAAAGGCAATTTTAGGATTAGGAACTCCTTCAGGGACTCGAATTCTCACATGCGTCGTTCAAACGATTATGAATTACCTAGATCATGAGATGCCACTTTATGAATCGATCTCGGCAACAAGAGTTCATCACCAGTGGAAACCAAATATTCTCTATGTTGAAAAAAGTGGACTGCCTGAAGGTACAATAAAAGACCTAAAACGCATGAGACATGAAATTGAATATAAAGACTTAGGATGTCGAATTCAAGCGATTGCTTTTGAAAAGGGGAGGCTTCATGGAGTCTCAGACCCAAGAGGTAGAGGTTTAGTTAGCGGTAAATAATCTTTTATGAGTCAGACTATTTATTTATGTCTGACTCTATTGTTTTGATTATCTTTTCTTTCTTGCTGCTGAATGTATCTGAAATTTTTGGTCTAAGCCAACCGAAGTTAATAGTCATCCCTAAATCAACTCCCTTTCTTTGCTCCTGAGTTAGAAACTCTTCTTCTTTAGCACCGTACATTTCTAATAAATTATTGTATCCGGCGATGTAGTCGAAATCATTTTCTTCAATAATACTCTCTTCAACATTGTCGCAGTATTCACGAATTTCACTATCGTACTTATTGTCTTTTTTGTATTGAATGAGTTTAACCATTTTGAGTAAGTGGTGAGACTTATCAATTGCAACGACAATTTCATCATGATTAAGGGCCGCTTGAGAAGTCACCTTCGTTCCTAAAATTAATATTTCACTCTTTGTAATACTAAGTTTAGTCCCGTCATAAATATTTGCTCTAAACGCATCAGAGATGACTTTGTAGAGCTGCTGGAAAGCATCGTAGCGTGCAACATAATACCAAGGTGCAGAGTATATCTCTCCTAGAATATGTCTTTGTCTTGAATTTGATCCATCATAAGAGCCTCTAAAGAAATAGGAGAGTCCTGGTGTTTTAACTTCATAATCTTGAATCTTATTTTCTAGTTGATTACAAATATCAATTCTATAGTGGTTGTCTTGTAGTTCTTTGAGGGTTTTGAAAACTTCTTCAATATTCTCAAGAGGAATTTTAATAGCATCCCTTTGTTCTTGAGTCAGATTGTTTACTCCTTTGAAGTTTGAAAATTGAGAGAAAGTCTTTGAATTTCGAACTCTCGCAATAGGAGTTTGATCTTCGTTAATACTTTTTTCTAAATCCTGTTCACTAGGTATTTTACTTAGAAAGAAGAAGAATGAGGCCGTAGCAGTAATTATAAATAGTGCGCCTAGAAGTACTGAGATTTTAAATATTTTTTTCATTAATAAAGAATAGCATATTTTACAAAAAATAAACCCCACTCAAAGGCGGGGTTTATTTTATTGATTAATTTTTCTTTTATCTACTGAAGAGTTGAAGAGACATAGAGCCTAAAGCACTTGTCTTTTGATCTACGTATCATACATTGACCACCTTCACGGCTTTCTATTAGGAAGTCATAGAATTCGGGCTGAGTATCTGCCACTTCTAAAACTGACTTACCTTCGTGTTCACCAAAGTCTATTACGACCAGGCATTCATCGATAATCCCTGTTACAGGACTTACTTCTTGTTGTGCCGCCATGTTCCCTCCTTAGAACGATAAACGAATAAAATACTGAGCCGAGGTTGGATTCACTTTCCGTGCAAATATTTCCTCTTACATTTATTCTCGAATAATGATTACGAAATGTAAAAGAGAAAATTAAATAAAATTAAAGAGTTAGAGCATTTTGGTCGGTTAATGTCTTACTTCTTAAAGAACATACTTTTGAAATAATTAACTATAAGTTTAAATTCGCCAGGGTAGTCATCTGAAATAAGAATTTTTGAGAGCTCTAAGGCATCAAAGAGGCTTGTGGCCTCTCGATAAGGTCTTGGGGTAATCATGGCAGCAATAACATCTGTAACGGAGATAATCATCGTTTCAAACCCACTAATCATTTTCGCACTCTTTTCGTCAAGTTTAGAGGTGTCTGGCACATGTAAGTCTTTTTTGAGTAGTGAGAAGAGATGGTGATTTTCCATAATTCCAAAATGAGCAGGTGATAGCTGTATTCTTCCTTGTAGTATTTGAACGCTTG
Organism: Halobacteriovorax sp. HLS; assembly: GCF_004006665.1. Classification (NCBI taxonomy): domain Bacteria; kingdom Pseudomonadati; phylum Bdellovibrionota; class Bacteriovoracia; order Bacteriovoracales; family Halobacteriovoraceae; genus Halobacteriovorax; species Halobacteriovorax sp. HLS. Next base: position 160,387 of record NZ_QOCL01000001.1, on the reverse strand, counting down.
TTTTTGGATGAGAGCTTAAGAGAGAGCGCTCTTCTTCAGTCAGGTTTTGTTGATCGTACTTTTCTGTCGGAATAACGCTCATTCCGATATCTTTGAAGTAACTGGTTACAAATAAACTCTCTACTTCTTTATAACTATATATATGGCTTAATTTTAGAATTCCAACCAGAAATAATGAAGAAAGAAGAGGTTGTGCAAAAATAAAATGATGCTTTTGTTTTAGATAGTCATGATAAAGTTTTTCGTGAATCTCTGGTCTTTCATAGAGGAACGAGCCCAGATTCTTTACTGACTGTAGTTGTAGCTTTAGAGTTTCATCATTAGTAGGATCTTCATAGAGGTAACTCATATTTAGAGTTAGTAGACCAAGTTGCTTGCGTCCTTTTTCAATAGGATCTCCAATTGATAAAGATCTCGTCACTGTACGCAGGTTATTCTGTTGAAGTTCCATGAGTTGGCTGCGTTTTTCTTGATGTACAAATACAATGGAGTGGTTTCTAGCGATTAAATCTTTTAGAACTTGCGAATTTATATAAGATCTTTCTCTTAGAATGAGTTTATAGAGACCATCCGACATACCAAAAATATCACAGGGAGTTTCCTGTAAAAAGAAAAGCTCTCTTATAGATATTGGAAGCAGTTTAAAGCTAAGTGAATTTTGTTTTAAAGCATCAAAGGCACTCATATCTTACTATTTTAGAATGAAAATGTATTTGTGTCGATGAAGTAATTCTGCCTCTTTCGAGGCAGAACTTTTTAGACGTTAAGAGGTTTTCGAAGAAGGTTCTTGGACTCTTCTTCAAGTGTTTTCAAGATAAGTTGTTTGATCTTTGGTCGAGCTATCTCTTTAACTAAATTCTCTAGCTCTTCTTCGATGACTTCAGCAACTAGCTCTTCACAAAGCTTCTTTGTGTACTCTCTTATATCCATTTTCTCTGCTTCTTTTTCTTCTTTAACGCTTTCCTTTGCTCCGGCGATCATTGTCGAGCTAATTACACCGTAGGCGTCGCTCCATGCTTGATTGAGTTCATCACTCCATTCATCATCAAAAAAGAAAGCAAATGTTTTAATAAGGCTAGCGCCTACTAAATCATAGTGTTCGGGTTCTGTATTATAGTCTAAATGCCTCGAACCCATACTCTTTAAATAAGGAACTAATTTCTCTGATTCTAAGTGATCAACGATATATACTAGTGAACCAAGTAGTGCCTTCTTCTGCCTATTCATATCTACACCTTCAAATAAGGCCTTGGACCCTGGGTAGTCACTCCATAGAAACTCATAGAATTTATCTGCGACATCAGAGGCCATTGGTTTAACTTTTTCAAACGAAGAGCGTAGTAGTTCAATATTAAGGGACATCTTTCCTCCAGAATTAATAATCGATATACCGACCTATCGTTTATAGTCTAAACAAAATGACTAAATTTATTCTTAAGACCACATATAGTGGGCAATTATCAGACTTTTTATATGTTCTAAGAAATGATAAACCTTATTGCTAAGTCTTTAATAAGAGGAGGAAAAAACTAAAAATTAATTTTAGGGTTCTAAAATATTCAAATGTCTATATATTTAGATAATGGCTAATTCTAAAAAGGCACGCGTAGGCGAGCTTAAAAATTATTTTGAAGAAAGTGATCTCGATAAGGAGCTTCAATTGAGCGATAATGGTCAGTTGAAATTCCACTGGGCGAATTGGAATAAGTCATGCCTTATTCAGAGAGAAAATATACTAAATGATTCTTCTAAAATTGAGTTACTTGAAAAAGGATTAGAGTTCTTAAAAAGCTATCCTATTTGGTATCAAAGAAATTTAGAGACAGTTAAATCCAACCTCTATGAGTTATATACTTCTTATTTGGACCCACGATTGAAAATGACATGGCATACTTTACAAAGTAATACTCAAGTCTCTCTTCATCATGAATCGGGTCCATATATCTCTTTAACTTCTATGAGATGGATGGATAAAGAAACTTATTCTTTATTTGTATTTAAAAAGTTACTCACAAGTTACTTTCCTTTAAGAGACTTTAGAGTTAGCGCTGATATTGAATTAACAGGGGAAGTTGATCATTGTCCACTTTCAAGAGTAGACCTAAGGATTACTCAATTTTCCAAGAAAGGAATTATTATTGCTATAAATGGTCATAGTTTTGAAAAAGTTACGAATTGTAATGACATTAAGCTACCCCTCAATTTAGAGAGTTTTGCAAAGATTAAGAATCGTGAGGATGTTCTAAGCTTTAATGCTTCTGGTGATGCTCATGAGCAGTATATTAATATTCATGGAAGCTCTATCAGAAGAGACGGTAATTTAGAAAATGCGAGTTTCAGTAATGGAAACGAATATTTCTTCTTTATTCCATATTCTGAAATTGAAGTAGTTGGTTCTTCACAGAATACACATCAGCTCTTTGGACACTTTGTAGAAATGTTAGAAACTATTTTTGAATCAGAAATAAGTAATGACTTATTTATTCCTAAGGCCGCATAGATATAAATAAGAGTGGTGTTAACCACCACTCTGTAATTGATTGAACTCACTTTTTTACCTGTATATCTTTAATTCCAACTGTTCCAAGTAGAAAAACTTTGTTGGATTTTAGGTGAAGCACGGAAACCTTTTTTCCATTTTTTAGAACTTCCCAAGAATCACCAATTCGATCAAGTTCTAATTGGTAAGACTTTCTTGTTCCTTTCGCTCCATTGTAGAGGGTGTCTAGCTCTAGGTTACCACCATTATGGGAAGCGAAATTATCACTTTTTAAATTAACTATTTCGTGACCATCTATCTTTTCAATATTGACACCTCTTTCCATTCTATCTAGAGCTATCAGCTTGCGCTCGATCCTCTTTGCTTTAGCATCAAATGTATCTTTGTAGAACTTCTCAATATCTTCATTCTCATTGGTGTCGATGACCATTTTAAAAGTATTGGAATTCTCATCATTAGTTATTGAAAGAAGTGTTCTCTCTAATGCGTATGCATTAATACTAGTAAGTAGTGTTAATAGAATTAATACGCTGATTGTTTCTGTGTACTTTTTAGCGTTTGCCATAATCAAATTTGATCTCATTTGTCTCTCTCCTGTTCATGGAATATTGCCTTTGATTGAGAGATATGCGATTTGCATGCCAAAAACCATGAGTACAAATAAGGGGAATCATTATTGTTGAAAGTGGGGCGCTTGGCACCACTTTATTAAGTATCAGAGTGGCACCATAAGTCAGTAGACTTAATGGCACTACACTGTATTTTTTTCAAAGTGAATTTGCAAAAACGTGTTTCTTATACCTCGAAACACGCTGTCATACGACCTTCTTTACTTTCTAAGGGAGGAGTTTGCTGCGAACATTTCTGCGTCGCTATTGGACATCTCTTATGAAATGCACAACCCGTAGGAGGGTTTAATGGAGAAGGAAGCTCTCCCGTAATAGGCTCATGTTTATTCTTATCAACGCTTACGCTTGGAGAACTTGCAATGAGTGCTTTTGTGTAAGGATGAATCGGATTATCAAATACTTTCTCTCTTGGGCCATATTCAACTATCTTTCCTAGATACATAACTAGGATTTCATCACTTATATGATTTACTACATGAAGGTCATGAGAAATAAAGAGATATGTTAGTTCAAGCTCATCTTGCAGTTGCATTAGTAGGTTTAGAACTTGTGCTTGAATAGAAACATCTAATGCTGAGACTGGTTCATCACAAATTAGAACCTTTGGGTGTAGAGCAAGCGCTCTTGCAATCCCAAGTCTTTGTCTTTGACCACCACTAAACATATGTGGATAACGTTCGGCCATCTCTTTTCTTAGACCAACTTTTTCCATTAGAGAAATGGCCTGATTGAAACACTCTTGTTTAGAAAGTTCTGTATTAATCATTAGAGGTTCACTAATTAACTGCCAGGCTTTTTTACGTGGATTTAGTGAAGAGTATGGGTCTTGGAAAATCATTTGAATAGCTTTTCTGAAGTCCTTAGACTCAAGAGAAAATATATCTTTTTGTTCAAATGATATTGACCCATCAGTTTTAGATTCAAGTCCCATTAGTGTTTTTGCAAGTGTCGATTTTCCACAGCCAGACTCACCAACAATACCTAAGGTTTTCTTTTTAGAAACTGAAAAGCTCACTCCATCAAGTGCTTTTACATATTTTGTATCTTGAAATGGTTTTGTAATTGGGTAGTGCTTTTTTAAGTCTTTTACTTCTAAAATCATAATTAACCTTGAATTAATGGATGAAAGCAGCTTACTGCATGATTTTCTAACGTAAGTGAAGGCATCTCTTTTAAACACTGTTCTGTTTGATACTCACAACGCGGATTAAACTGGCACCCTGATGGACGCGCTCTTAGGTCAGGAACCATGCCTGCAATAGAAGGAAGTTTCGATCGAAAACCACCTTTAGACTTGCCTGGTAAAGAGCTAAGTAGACCATTAGTATATGGGTGTTGTGGCGTTTCGATTATGTCTCTTGCGCTACCTGTTTCAATAACTTCCCCTGCATACATTACCTGAATACGATCAGAGTTTTCAGCAACGACACCTAGGTCGTGGGTTACTAGTATCATGGCCATATTATTCTTAGCTTGAATATCTTTTAGGAGTTTTAAAATTTGGTCTTGAATTGTAACGTCGAGCGCCGTCGTTGGCTCATCTGCAATGAGAAGTTTAGGATTGCAAGCAATTGCTTGGGCAATCATTACTCTTTGACTCATTCCACCGGAGAGTTCGTGTGCATAAGACTTTGCTCTCTCTCTTGGAGCAGGAATTCCAACTTGATCTAGCAAATCAAAAACAAATTCTTTTCTCTGATTTTTTGTAAGATCGGTTCTGTGCAAGGCGAGAGTTTCTTCTATTTGATAACCAACTGTGAAAGATGGGTTGAGTGCAGTCATTGGATCTTGAAAGATCATCGCAATATCTCCGCCTCTTAGAGCTTGCCACTGTTTTTCTTTTAAAGAGAGTAAGTCATTACCTTCAAAGTGAAGCTTACTTGCAGAAAGTTCTGCCGTATCTGGAAGCAGTCCCATTATTGCTAAATTAGTAATTGATTTCCCACAACCGGATTCACCAACGATCCCAAGGGTTTCTCCTTGGTTAAGCGAAAAGCTTAAATCTCTAATGGCATGGATAGTGCCTTTTGAGGTTTTAAATTTTAAATTTAATTTATCTATTTCTAAAAGCATTATTACCTCTTAAGTCTTGGGTCGAGTGCATCTCTTAGACCATCTCCAAAGAGATTAAATCCTAAAACCACAAAAAGAATACAAAGCCCAGGTAGTGTTACCATCCAAGGAGAACTTTCAATAAATGGACGTGCATCTGCTAACATTGTTCCCCACTCTGGAGTAGGGGCTTGGGCGCCCAGTCCTAAAAAACCAAGGGCCGCAGCATTTAAGATACCATCACTAAATCCTAGTGATGCCTGAACAATAAGCGGGGCCATGCAGTTTGGAAGTATTTCTATAAACATTATTCTCAGCGAGCTAGCACCAAAAGTTTTTGAGGCCATCACATATTGCTTTTTCTTCTCTGCAAGCACTGAAGCTCTAACGATTCTTGTAAAGCCTGGTATGGATACGATGGCCACTGCGATGATGGCATTCGAGATTCCTGGACCCATTACAGAAACTACGACAATTGCCAGTAGAATTGATGGAAAGGCCATTAGAATATCTATAAATCTCATAATCGTTCTATCGATCATTCCTCCGTAATACCCTGATAAGAGGCCTAGAAAGACTCCAATGCTACAAGAGATAATGACAACGAAAAAACCAATCATCATCGAGATTCTTGCTCCATAAATAAGTCTGCTTAGAAGGTCTCGACCAACATCATCTGTACCAAAAACAAATAGAGGATTTCCTCCTGCTGAAAATGAAGGAGGTATTCTAAGATTTGTCGGATCAATAGACGTTGGATCAAAAGGAGAGATCAAAGGCGCAAGTATAGCTAAAATAGTAAAGAATACTATTAGAGCAAGTCCAAAAACAGCTCCTCTGTTTTGAGAAAAATATTGCCAAAATTCAACAATAGGGTGGTCTAGTTTTTCTTCTACATTTACTTGGTCCATTTAAGACCTCATCTTTGGATTAGCAACTGCGTAAACTAAGTCTACGAGTAAATTAATAATAACAATCATTGTAGCGATAAAGAGAATTCCACCTTGAATCACTGGATAGTCTCTACCGTTAATACTTGCAACAAGCCATTTTCCAATACCAGGCCAAGAGAATATGGTTTCTGTAAGAATTGCCCCTGTAATAATTGAACCGAACATAAGTCCAATAATGGTAACAATTGGAATGAGAGCATTCCTTAGGGCATGAATACCTATAATTTTTCGTATTGGTAGTCCCTTTGCTTTAGCAGTTCTTATGTAATCCTCTCCAAGAACTTCTAGCATACTTGATCGTGTCATTCTAGCCATTACAGCAAGAGGAATCGTCCCCATTGCTATAGCAGGAAGTACTAAGTGAGATAGGGCCGAAAGAAAAGGTCCAATACCTTCTTCATTAAGAGTCTGTGGTAGAAGAGTATCTATAAGCATGAAACCTGTTACAGTTTCTACTTCAAACATTATTCCAATTCTTCCCGAGACAGGAGTAATTCCTAGTTGGACAGAGAAGAATAATATGAGGATAAGGCCCCACCAAAAAATAGGCATAGAGTAGCCGACAAGGGAGCCACCCATTAAGAAGTAATCATAGAAGGAGTTTCTTTTAACTGCTGCTAGAATGCCAAAGGGGATGCCTAATAGCGCCGCAAAGATAAGAGAGCATATCCCAAGTTCTAGTGTGGCGGGAAAGCGTGAGAAGAACTCATCTACCACTGATCTTTTAGAGATAATACTCTTTCCAAGATCCCCTTGGATCGCATTGCCTATAAAAGTCGCGTATTGCTTGTACATTGGTTGATCAAGTCCAAGCTCGCTCTTCATTCGTGAGTAGACTTCTGGGTCGGCCCCTCTTTCACCAAGCATGAGCATTACTGGATCCCCAGGAACAAGCCTTATTAAAACAAACGATAAAATAGAAATCCCTACTAAAGTAGGGATTAAGTCTAGAAGTTTTTTAAAAAGAAATTTTAGCATTACTTTAAATCCACCGTCTTGAAAATATCTCCGCCAAGAGGATCTATTTTATAGCCTATTACTTTTGAACTCATGGCTCTAAAGATAATAGAGTGTGCAATAGGAACCCAAGGGGCCTGTGATTTAAATACTGTTTGCGCTCTTTCATAAAGCTCAGTTCTTTCGCTTAGGTCAGTAACTCTTTTTGCCTTTACTACAAGATCTTCAAAATCTTTATTACACCATCTCGCATAGTTCGAGCCTGCTTCAACTGCCGAGCAACCAAGAAGAGTGTAGAGAAAGTTGTCTGGGTCACCGTTATCTCCTGTCCAACCAAGTTGAACCATAGCGTGTTCTCCTGCAGATGACTTCTTTAAATATGTTGGCCATTCATATGAAATGAGTTTTACTTTGATGCCAACTTTTTCAAGATCTGCTTGCATCATTTCACCCATCTTCTTACCATTTGGATTGTAAGGACGAGTTACTGGAAGAGTCCAGATTTCAGTTTCAAATCCATTGGCAAAGCCAGCTTCTTTTAAAAGAGATTTCGCTTTTTCAATATTATAGTCGTAATCAACAACAGAGTTGTTATATGACCAAATAGTAGGAGGAAGTGGATTCTTTGCAGCTTTTGCATGACCTAGGTAAATTGCATCGATATATGCACTCTTATTAAGAGCGTGATTAATGGCCTGTCTAACTTTTAAATTATCGAAAGGCTTTTTTTGAGTATTCATTGCAAGGTAACCAACATTAAGGCCAGGTCCTTCAAGCAAAGAGATCTCTTTATTATCTCTCATTGAGTTTATATCTGCTGGAGAAGGCTCAATAACTAAATGACATTCTCCAATTTTTAATTTCTGGTAACGAACTGAAGCATCTGGAGTTATTGCAAATGCAAGTCTATCAACTTTTGGTGCACCGGCGAAGTGATCTTTAAAAGAGTTGTACTTAATAATATTATCTTTTTGATATGAAGAAAAAGAGAATGGGCCTGTTCCAATAGGAAAGTTATCAATTTTATCTTTAGTATCAGCTGCGATAAGAGTATCGGCGTATTCTTTTGAAAGAATACTCATAAAGCTCATGGCCATATTTGCAAGAAATGGAGCCTCAGGTTTATTTAGAACGATCTTAATAGAATGATCAGAGAGTTTAACAATATCTTTAATAAGGTTACCCATATCCATTCCGTTGAAGTACTCATAAGTACCACCACTTACTTTGTAATACGGGTGTGTAGATACTCTCATTCTATCAAAAGAAAAAATCACATCATCTGCATTCAATTCTCTTGTTGGAGTAAAGTATTTAGTTGTGTGAAACTTTACGCCTTTTCTTAGGTTAAAAGTATATTCAAGTTTATCTTCCGAAATACTCCAGCTCTGCGCAAGAGCTGGGGTTATTTTAGTAGAGCCGTACTCAAATTCTACTAATCTGTTATAAATAGTATGGGCCGATGCGTTGTTTGATGTGCCATCAGACGTGATTTGTGGGTTAAAAGCAGTTGGACTTCCTTCAGAACAGTAAACAAAAGTTTTTTTGCTCGGTCCTTGCTTATTACAAGCTGTTGCAATTGCGCAAATAGCGACTAGTATTGCTAGTTTTCTCATCGAGAACTCCTAAAATAGTGTGTTGAAAATTGCACTAATCCTATCGGACTTTCTCGAAATTGAAACGATGCGTATGGTCGCTGTAGGTATAATAGATTTGTTGTGGAGGATTCAGCTGATTTTGTTATCATATTCTTAAATAGGAGAATATATGAGTAATGAAAAGAAAAGTTTAGGTCCACTGTCTTATCTCGTCGGACTCTGGTCGAGTGGAGAAGACTTTACAGGTGAAAATACGGCCCCTTCACCTGATAGAGATACTGAGAATACTAAATTCAAACAAGTTTACAGGTTTGAGCAAATAGATGATGTTGAAAATCATGAACAGGTATTAGGTGTTCTTCGTTATAGTACTATGGCGTGGGAAGAAGGAGATGATGATCCTTTTCATGAAGAAGTAGGCTATTTCATTTGGGATAATGAAAACAAACAGGTGATGAAGTCATTTGTAGTTCCAAGGGGAGTGAGTGTCTTGGCCGGTGGAACTGTTAGTAGCGATGCCAATAGCTTTGAAGTTCATGCAAAGCTAGGTAGTGAGACCTATGGAATCTGTTCAAATATTTTTTTAAATGAAGAGTTCAAAACTGTCGCTTATGATTTAAAAATAACTAAAAATAACGAGAATTCATTTTCTTATGATGAGGATACTCAAATCTTAATGAAAGGGAGAGATTCTATTTTTCATCACACTGAGAAGAATACACTTACAAGAATGTAAATCCATGAAGGGAGTTTAGTCAGATTGAGTAAACTCCTTACTTTTAATTAGAAGTTTGAAATAATGTCTACAAGCTCAGGCTGGTCTATAAAAGGGTTTGTATTCTTTTGGATTCTAGAGACAGCTTGATTTCTATCAATTTCTTCTTGGTCAACTGGATCTTCTTTATTCCACTTCTTAAACCAAGCTTCTTGTTTAGGATCAATTTTCATTTGATATCTAGCAGAGAAGTAGAACATAGCTCTTGCAATATTACCTCTATGTTCTTTTGGTGGCTCAAAACAAGTTGTACCGTCTTTATCTTTACCAAGTGCAGACATATTATTTGTCCAATCTGTGGTAGTTACTTCACAAAATGGGTAACTAGAACGGATTGAATTAACTTCGGAGTTACATGGGAATAGGTGATGAAGATCACTTACGGCAGGTTTCTTACTTGCTCCCTTTGACTTTGGCCAAGTGTGTTCTGCGTTCATTTCTCTGTGGTTTGGTACTCTTCGTGTACTTAAGCACTCCTTAGAGTATACTGAACATACTTTTCCATCGTGATGATCTAAGTTTTTAAACATTTGAACTTTTGCGCTCTTGTAGGAAATTGAGCTAGAGTTTCTAACCATTTTTCCAATGATCATCTTTGCTTCAAGATCACATATATTTCTTAGGTTGGAATACTTTGATTTGATTGACTTGTTAGACTCTATTTTTCCCCATTTTGATTCACACTTTGAAGACAAAGCATTTGCATGGAAAGTGAAAAGTGAAAGTGTAAATATTGTTAAGATAGCTTTCAAGAACAAGTCCTTTATAATGTGTTGTGTGAATTTAATGTTAGTTATACGAAACTTCAACAAAAAACTTAAATTAATCTAATATTTACCATTAGTTTGATTATGGATGTTGAGGAATGTTGCGATGTGTCTTTGAGAGGCGTATAATGAGAATAACAAGTGGAGGTCTTTTATATGAGAAAAAAGAATTCTAAAGAGTTAGTACGTTGTAAGAAAAGTAAACTCACCTCTCGCCAGCGTAAGGCAAGAAATCATCTTAAACTTTTTACTTTAAAGAAGAATACGCCCGAGTGGGAGATCCTGCTGGAAGAGTATCGGCTTAGAAAGAGTGCTGCTTAGTAATATCAGCCATTTAGATGCTGTAATGTTTACATCGTGGGGTTAAATCTTTTGACGCGATGTGTTGTTTGTTGTACTTTCTCCTAAAATTTAAATGTTTCACACGCATTTTAGGAGAATTATATGAATAAGCCATTGATGCTGCTAGCTGTAACTGGCATGTTGGCCACAGGTTGTGGTGCTAAGCAAGAAGAGTATCCAAATACTGGTTCTGCAGTCTATGAAAAAATGATGGGGTCTATGACTTCAGTTGATGAGCTAGTTCTCGGTCAGAACTATTATACTACGGCCGCTTTAGCCGTGAGAAATGAGAGTGGGGCGCGATTAGGTCTTCTTTCTAGACATGATAAAGTTACTGTAGTGTCTTTTGACGGGATAAGTGGCAAGTCAGGTTATGTTCAAATAACATTTCGAAAGAAGAGTTATCACAATATTTTAGATTCCGAGAAATTCTTTGTTTCTCTTAAATATTTATCTGAGTCAATTGAAGACTATAGAGATTTTAAGGGGAAATACTTTGTTATCCAAAATCTAGCGACAGAAAGACTTCGTGTTTACGAAAATATTTGTAATGCTCAGAAGGTTTGTAATCATAAGATGGTTATGGAAACAGAGATGGCAGTTGGTGAGAATACTAAAGAGACAAGATCAATTGTTGGTTCTTTTAGAATAACTGATTGGTGGAAGTTTTACCAAGATCATGCTGGACATTATCCTTCTTGGTATCGAGATTCTTATCCGGAGCCACCTAAGGCAGGGTCTGGTTTTTTAAAGTGGTTTAAAAGTAGATATATGCCAGTCATTGGTGATGATAGAAAAGGTGATATGCGTGGAGCATTTGGATGGTATACAGCTTGGGTTGGACCTAATCATCATTCGCAGTGGACTCATGGAACTATTGGGTGGGGAAGTGATAAGGATAAGCTTATTAAGGCCACTAAGAAGTTTAGTATAAATCTAATTGCAAACCCTAGAAGCTCGGGTTGTTCAAGATTGAATAATGAGGCAATTGCTTATTTAAGAGAATTACTTCCAGTAGGTACGCCAATCATTAAGGTATACGCTAAGGAAGCTTTACTAGATAAGAATCGTTCGAAGTATACTTTTGAGCATGATTCTTGGGATTATATCCTTACAAAGAATAATGCATATTCTACAACGAACTTCTCTGCTGATAAGAGCTCTGTTCTTTCTAGAGGTGTTGGGAAAGATAGATGGATTGAAGAAGGAACTTTTAGCGTTGATAATTATCCAACTATGTACAACTTTACTCCTGGTGAAGACTTAAGTTCTAGAGAAGCGAAGACAAGTACGTCTGGTAATGTATATAGAGTTGATGAAGATAAGATGAAAGGTATTTACTACGTAGATGCTGGACTCTTGGAAAACTACTCTCATCCTAAAACTGAAGAAATCGTAAAGGGTGGATTTAGAAATGAGTTAGCTCCTGATTATGTGATTCTTACTGAAGGAAATGATAAGAGTGAAGCGACTTACACAAGACCAGAGGGAGATAATGATGATGAAGAAGTATACATCGTTACTCAAGAGGTGAATGGAGCTGGAGCTGCTGTAGTAGAGAGAGGCGATAAGCAATACGCTTCTGATATGAAGAATGCATTTGTAACAGGAGAGAATTTAGAAAGAGACTCTGAGATAAATATTAGAGTTCAGGTATCTTCTGGATCAATTGCAAAGTTTTCTCTCGTCGCTGTAGATGAGGATGATTGGAAGTTAGTAATGAGTGAAGAAACTTCTAAAAGCTCAGATAAGTTAATAAAGTCTTTTATAAAGAGATACTTTAAAAATAAAAAAGAAGTTGCAGTCAGAGTGCGTGTGAACTCTAGTTCAGTTGAGATTAAAAAGTCAGCTGGTCGCAATGTTGAGTTTATCTATAAAATATAAGTTATAGATAGTGTAAAAAAGGCCTCTCAAAACGAGAGGCCTTTTTTTAGTGTTAGAAAAAGTTATTAGTGTACATTTCAAATTAGGTTTAAAATATTTCCAACATGGAGATAATGTGAAAATCAAAACCTTAATTCTTTTATACCTCTTATCCACAAGTATTTTGGCTACAGATAAATTGGCCGGTTGTTACAAAACGATTCAAATTGATGGACAAGATATTGTTCAAGGACCAAATCCCGAAAACTCTGAGTCGCAAGTTTATACCGTTCATAATGAGTATTATCGAGACTTAGAAACAGAGCAAAGACTTGAAACAATGATCATCTCTGTTTTCAATGGTTATAATTCACCTTGGTATGGATTTTCAAATTTAGTCTTACCTCTAAGTAAGGGGCAGTGGAGTATAACGCAAGATGTAGTAACATTTAAGATGGATGAGGATTTACTTTATATCAATTCGAATTATAGAAGATCAAAAGTAGACTTTTTGGTCAATAGCTCTTTTACGTTTAAAGGAAATAGAGTTATAGCAGACTTATATTTCTCCAGCCTACGTAGAGGACTTTTCTACGATTTTACAGTTGTTTTAGAGAAAGCGGTTTGTCTTTAATTTATCTTGAGAGTATTTGTCTCTGGTGTTAACCTTTTAATATGAAAAAAATTAAAAATATTATCACTTGGTTTATTCTTATTACTTTGTCGTTCAATTCATATGCGAATGACTCAATATCATTAAATGATCTTGCACTTCCGTCAGAAGTGAAGGATTTAAAAAAGAACCCTGGCTCAATTTACTATTCGCCGACTTCTAAAGGAAAACCTCTAGTCCCTGTTCATTTTTGGGGAGAGGTACAAAAGTCAGGATTACACTACGTCCCTGTCAACACAACTTTAATTAGTGGTATTTCATTGGCCGGAGGGCTCACTTCTACTGCCGACTTAGAAAGTGTAAAAGTAACGACGAAGAATGGTAAAGTTTTAGAGAGTAAGGACTTTGACTTAACAACAGGTGGGACCAAAGAAGCCTATGAACATAAGTTAAAGCCAGGTGATACAATCTTCATTAAAAAGACAAGATTTTATGAGAATAGGGCCTACTATACAAGTTTAATAGGCGTTCTTGCTACATTACTTTCATCGTACGCCATTCTTAATCAAGTAAAAAAATAATATCTAATGAAAGTTCTACAGCTTGCAAAATTTAATCCCTCTAATTATTACGGAGGGATTGAAACTGTAGTGAGAACAATTCAAAAATCTCATGAAAATCATAGTGACAAAGTATTGAACATCGTTAGAGGTCATGGGGGCCCTTCTGTAAATTTTGGCCTTGATGGAAAGTTCTTTTATCTAAAAAGGGCGTGGTGGATCTTAAAAAGTGCGAGAGAGTTTGACCTTATTTATATTCACCTTCCAAACTTTCTGTGTTTGCTACCTTTGCTGTTATCACTAAAAAGTAAAAAAAAAGTTATCTGTGTCTATCACTCCGATGTAATAAAATGGGGGCTCATTGGACGCGTTTATCAAATTATAACGAAGTACTTATTACTAAATATTGAAACGATACTGTGCTCTTCTAATGAGTTAATTTCTTCTAGTGATACTCTTTCACTACATAGAGATAAGTGCGTTGTTATTTCTTTTGTAAGTGATATAAAAGTTAATGAAACGCAGAAGATAACAGATGGTGACTACTTGCTGCTCATTGCTAGAAAGTCACACTATAAAGGTTTAGACTTTGCTATAGATGCGCTGTCTGGTCATAAACTTCCTTTAAAAATCATTGGAACATCAGAAATCTCAAAAGAACCTAATATAGAATTTTATCCAAACCTAGATGAGGAGAGTAAACTTGAACTAATAAGAAATTGTAAATTTCTTATTGTCACTTCAAGCTCGAAATCTGAAACTTATGGAATATCAATTGTTGAGGCTTTTTCTCAGGGGAAAGTCGTCGTTGCCCCAGACCTAAAAACCGGTATAAATAGTCTAGTTCTAAATGAAAAAAGGGGACTTCTTTTTAGACCGCGGGATAAAAAATCCTTTTTAGAATCTGTTGAAAGGCTAACTACTGATAATGAGCTCCGTTTAGCAATGCAAAATAATGTAGTAGAGTTTTTTAGTAGAGAACTTGTCTTTGGAAAATTTGAAAAAGAGTTGATGAAATTAGTGCGGAAAAAAATGCCTCTGTAAAATATTTATTTAGTAGCCACCTTCATTCTTAAAGAAATCTTATTAATCTGTCGAAAAAGTCTGTAGATAAAACTATTAACTAATGAAGTTTTTTATGACAGCAAAGAAATTTAACGATTCAAAGAATATGTCAGTCTCACAAGGTGAGGGGAATTTCTATGGTTCTGTTTTAAAATTTAATGTGGCCAATGAAACGGAAGATCCTAAGGAACGGTTACCACTTAGTTGTTATTTTAAAGTTAAAAATCATATAGAGCTACTAAACTTAGGGAAGAAATTTTTCAAATCTTACAAAGAGGGGAAAAGGGTTTTTGCTATAAGTGGATTTGGAAGTGACACAAATTTAGAACAGATGTGCCTTGCTCTTGGCTCGTATTTTAACTACGATCACGGTGTAACTTGTGACATTATTACTCCTAAGTTTGAAGATAGCTCATTTGTTAAACTAGTTAAAGAAGATATGACTAAAGAGTTAAAAAACTACAATGGAACCTTTTTAGAGTTTCATAAAACATATTCTCTTTCTCAATACGGTATAGATGGAATTAAAGATATTTATAGTAAAGTAGATCTTATAAAGTATGAAAATATTCTCTGTGATATTTTTTCGAAAAAAGACAATGCTTACTTCATTGCTCTGCCACCTCTGACAGAAATAGAGAGTAACCTAGAGTTTTATTATCCAATTATTCAGCATATTGACAGTGTTGCCTTCTTAGCAGAATTTAGACAATCCAAAGAAAAAGCGATCAGTCGATATATTGACTACTATAGAAAGAGCTCTCTAGCAATTGAGGGGATAATTTTAAAATGAATTTAAAAAGTAAAATAGACAGACTCATTGATGAAAGTACTATATTAAATATTCCTTTATTATTTCAATTAGTATTTAGATACAAATTTCTGTCTATCTTTACTATCGTTGCGTGTCTAGGTGTAACTTATCACTTATATAATAAGCAGGTAGAGGTTTATTGGAGTTCGATTAGGTTTTCAAATCTTAAAGAGAAGTCTAATTCACCTATGGACGCTATAAGCGTCGCACTTGGATCAGAAAAATCGGATAGAAGTTTTTCTAGCTCAGTAGCAGAAGAAGTAAAGGCCTTGAGAGTTTCGATGGATTTTACAAGAAAAGTTGCCAAGAAAGTCATGAAAGATGACTACTTCTATAATATGAACTTCAATCCTACTAATAATAAAACAAAAGAGTTCTTTGCCTCAAGTCTAATCGCTGAATGTGAAAAGGATGAGACATGCTTGATCGAAAAGCTTGTTGCTCTTATTCCTGGATTCTATTCAATTGAGGATCCTGAACGGACTGGTCTCAATTTTGTTCTTGAAGTTGGCACTGCAGACAAACGTACAACTGAGATTCTTCTTAGTATTATTTCTGACTCGATCAGTGAGTCACGTGTAG
Organism: Halobacteriovorax sp. HLS; assembly: GCF_004006665.1. NCBI lineage: Bacteria > Pseudomonadati > Bdellovibrionota > Bacteriovoracia > Bacteriovoracales > Halobacteriovoraceae > Halobacteriovorax > Halobacteriovorax sp. HLS. Next base: position 144,317 of record NZ_QOCL01000001.1, on the reverse strand, counting down.
ATTCAATAAGAATGACTTATACAGATCAGAGAAAAAGTGCAGAGCAACTAGTTAGAAAAGAAAAGAAAAGGCTAGAGGATGAACAATATTTAGCACTAATTAAAAACAAAGAAGTATTAAGAAAAGAAATTGATAATCTCCAAAGTGAAATTCAAATTTCGAAGAAGCTATCTCTTGAAAATCAATCTCTTCTTTCAATTGCCAAGGCCAAGGTAAGTAAGTCAAATACAATGATCAAGAAGCAAATTGATAGTAGAGAACTTAATCAAGATAAGAAAAGAGAGTTTCTAAAAGAAAGAATTGATAACTTAAGAAAAGATGTAAATGCCCTTGAGATGTTAAGATTCTCTCACAGTACTAAAGAGATCGAAATCCTTAATTCTCTGAAAAAAGAGTTGAGAAAGTCCGAAAACGAACTAATGAAAATGGGAAATAAACGCTCATTAGCATCGCTAAATAAATTTGTAGATAAAACACAAGACTCTGTAGAAGAGAGTGAGTTTAACTTTAATGTCTACAAGAATTATTCTGAGACAGCGAAGGAAAACTCTAAAGAGTTAACACTTAGAAATTCTATTCTCTTAGATAATCTTCTATTAACGCAGGAGAAGCTAGAAAAGCTGAGACCTATAGTAGATTTTTTAAAAGCTCTAGAGTCAAAGGTTATTCAGTTAAAGCTTTTAGAAATTACATCAACGAGTGATCTTAAGTTTGATAACTTTGCCACTTTCCCTGTAAAGTCTAAGAAAATCTCTCGATTAATGATTTTTGTCTATTCTTTTTTCTTTGTTATGTTTACAATTTTAGGAGCTCTTTGCCTTAGATTTATTACAGATGATAATATCTATGATGAAGCTGATTTAAAGAGAATCTTTCCTGATATTGAAGTTCTAGGAGTTTCTCCAAAATTTGAGGAGTAGAATGCTTACAAAAGACGCTAGATCAATAGTCTTACTATTTGCATTCTTATTATTATCGCCAGTTATAGAACCTGGCGGTGCTCGAATTAACTTTGCTGAATTCTATATTTATATAAATTTCATTATTAATTCTAAAAATATTGTTAGAAATCGCTATTTTCATATTCTAACAATTGCTTCGTTTGGATTTCTTTTTGTATGTCTATTTTCCTCTCTATTAGCTGGAAGTGTTTTGAATAGTCACGACATTTTTATGTTAAGGCTTATGGTCCAAACTGCGATGGTATGCTCTATACTTAATTACAGACTTACTAGAGTCATGGAGGAGGGGAAGGATCAGTTTAGCTTACTTCTTTATAGGCTTATAGTTGTAGGTTTTATCCCCGCTGTTGTGGTTATCTTGCAAAAGATAAATATTTTTGGGTTTAGAAGTATTATTACGAGGATCTATACGCCTAAATTCTTCTTCACTTCAGGAGATGTATTTAGTTCATTTCGTTATACATCAATATTTAAAGATTTTTATACAGCAGCGATATACTTTATACTTTTTAGCTTTCTATGCTTTTACTATATTAATAAGGTAGATTCTTCTAAAAAGGCAAAAATCCATGTCCTGATAATACTTGTCATAACTTTTGTCATTCAAACAATGGTTGCAAGGACGTCTCTACTTTTTATTCCAGTGGTTCTTATTAGTGCCTTTCTTCTTGCTAAAGGGAAGAAGCTAGCAAGCAAGTTTCGTGGAATACTGCTCTTTACCTTTGTTCTTGGTCCTCTAGGGTATCTTGGAATTAATCTTCTTCTAGATGCTGGACTTGTTAATAAGTCATGGGTTTTAGTTGCTTTAGATATTTTTTCAGACAAAGGTAGTGAGAGCTCATCATCATTAACAACTCTTTTGGAATGGAATGAAGGTTTCTTTAAGAGTTTAAACCAAAGACCTTTAATACTCATACGTCCAAAGCATGAATTTAAACTTAATGTTTTAACTTCAAAGAGCTACTCTGATAGTTTCTATGTTCAAGAGATTTATCGATATGGTATCTACGGAATGATTCTTTACTTTGGCTATATGAGTGCGTTGGCAAAGAAGTTATACTCTGATTGTCGTGAAGCAGTTGTAATAATAGCAGTATTCATCATTTTAAATTATAAAGGTGGAAATGTTGTATTTATGCCAAAAGTAATCTATCTATTTGCTCTAATACTTGTTTTTTTACCATTTCATGAAAAGCTCTATACTTCGAAAATGATGGGGGAGAAAGAGGGCTCATAGGCCTCATCCATAATACTTGCATTGATATAGGTTGTTTCTCCTCTGACGAGTGTTCCGTGAGATCCATGAATATGACCAAAGATATGTGCTTTTAATTTGAGGCCTTCAACTGTCGAGAGCAAGTCTTGATCACCTAAATGAGGACTATTCTTTTGGGGATATGCCTGATCTAATATTTTAAGTGGCGGCCCATGAGTAACTAAAATATCTGTGTCTTTTGGAATCATATTATAGTGTCTTAATATTTCTTCACCAGCGGCCCTATTGAAGGCCCAATTTCGATACTCTAAATTTATAGGTGTTCCCCAAATCTTTAGGCCTTCAAGCGTGACACTACTATCATTTAGAACGAGGGTTTCTCCCATAAACTTTGAAGCAAAGTTGTAGTCTACTTCAAAAATCCAGTCATGATTTCCAGGGACTAAGATCGTATGTTTATAGAGATGTCTGATACTATCAAACCAGTTCTTTAAATCTGAGAGTTCTGAGAGCATTAATTCTCTATTTTCGTATGAGTTCTTAGGCAAGAGGCTAAAGTCTCCTGCATGAATTAGGATATCACCGGCAGGCATATTTTTTAAATAAGCTTGATGTGTATCAGAGACTGCAACTATCTTCATAAATGACTCTTTTTTATTTTTAGAAATATAACTAAGCTTAGTGCGGATACTAAACTGAGAAAGGGGCTTAGAAATATTGCGTACTGGGAACCATAATACTCATTAATTAACCCAAAGCCCATGTGTACTATTGCAAGAATAACACCTATCCAAGTCATTACTGAAGTGATCATGTAATCACTCTTTGTTCCAAATGTTTGAACAAGATAGTCCATGGCCATAGGGAAAGCAAAAGACATTGTTAGGCCACATAGAGATAAGAATACAGGGCTAACAAAGCGTCCAAGAAAGAAGCAAATAAAGGTTAAAGCATACGATATAAAGAGTAATTTTTGCGTACTAAGCTTAAAGCTAATAAAAGAAAATAATACTCTTCCTGCTGTTAAACTAAGAAAAAATAGGCTTAAATAATTTCCTGATGTAATTGTTGAATAAGAAAGGTAGTTTTCAAGATAGTATGGAATTCTCGAAGATAGAACGAGTTCACTTCCAACGTAGCATCCAAAAATGAGCCCAAAAAGAATTCTAAATCTTAATGGTACCCCGGTTTCAAATGTATCTGTGCTTGGGGCCTTGAGGTTAAGTTTATTTACTCGAAAACTATAAATCATGACAAATAGAGGAAGGAGAGCGATAATTAGAAAATAGAGTTTCCAATCTCCTCCTAGATTCAATATCAATGCGATGACGAATGGAGCCGCAAAAGAAGATAGTCCATAAATTGCATGAAGACCTGAGAATAATTTAGATCGCAACTTTTCATTAGACCCTTTAGTTACCAGAATATTCATGCATATTGTACAAATGGCAAGACCAAGACCTAATAAACAAGAGCTGAAAATGAGTAGGGGGTAGCTGCTATAATGGCCTGTAAGATACATTGAAGCCCCACTACTGGTTAATAGTAGTAAAGCTATTTGAGTCGCTTTAATAGGTCCAATTTTTGGTAGCCAATACTTAGCACTTATATTTACAAGTAGGCTTATAAAGCTTGCAACTGTAAATATATAGGATCCCTTAGCTGGACCAATCGCAAGATCAGAAAGAATTGAATTGTAGCTCGGAGCTCTACCATTATCTAAAAATGAAAGTGCAAATAAGCTCAGATAAGCAAGAAATATTAAAGGCCATTTCATAAATTATCTTGGATAAAGCTCGCGGCACTTAGGTAGACATTGATTGAAGTTTCTAAGTCTTTTAGATAGTTTAATTCCTTTTTTATTGGCCTCGATATCTGCCCAATCGGGTTCTCCCATACCAAGAAGATCAGCAAACTCTTTTATATACCCAACTGTGTATGACTCGACCCTTGTACATTTCATAGCTAAAATACATGAAAATGAACAGTGCTTTACTTTATCAACTTCTGTAGCAGGAATCATATCTTTATACTTAAATAGGTAGTAGCTTGAACATAAGAGTTTATCGTTTGCAAAGGATTGAAAACTCAATAAGAATGTGAGACAGATAAGTAGGTTTTTCATAGACCTACATTAAACATTTATGGAACTAAATGAAAGGGAAATTCAAATGAGTGATAATATTTTTACGGATATACCTGATACTGGTCATAGAGAAGATACTTCTATTTTGGATCATAAGGACTTTTTTAGTGTTCTACACTCTAGAAGAAGTGTCCGTGTCTTTGATGATACTCCAGTTAAAGAAGAGGATATGAATACTATTTTAGAATCTGCTCTTTTGGCCCCTAATTCATCAAACTTACAGCCTTGGTCTTTCTTTTGGGTTAAGTCTAGCGAGAAGAAGCAGGCGCTGGTTGAGGCGTGTCTTTCCCAGCCAGCAGCAAAGACTGCTCAGGAGCTAATTGTTTGTATCGCCAGAACAGACACTTGGAAAGATAATGCACAGGAAATGGTTCAACTACTTGAAAATACAGAAGGAACTCCTGCTGCAGCTAAAACCTATTATTCAAAGTTAGTTCCTCTGGCCTATTCACAAGGTCCGTTAGGGCTGTTTGGTCTACTTAAGCGCGTAGGACTATTCTTTGTGGGAATGAGTAAGGTTACACCCAGAGAGCCAGTATCTCATGGTCAAATGAGAACTTGGGCAGTGAAGTCTACAGCTTTGGCCTGTGAAAATATTATGCTTTCTGCTAGAGCTTTAGGATATGACTCTTGTCCAATGGAGGGAGCAGATTCTAAGCGTATTAAAGAGCTCTTAGGTCTAGGAAGTGGATCTCACTTTGTTATGGTCATTAGCATCGGTAAAAGGGCCGAAAATGGTGTGTATGGACCGCAAATACGATTTGCGAAAGAAAAATTTATTCATATTGTTTAATGTATATTGATACTTTTTTACAAAAAATTGATGAGCTTTTGTTAAGTCTTGTGAAGACGAGCTTCAAAAGAGGTGCTTTATTTGAAGACTTGAATGGCCACTACGAGTGTGACTGTTCTGGGCTTATAAGCTCTTTATTACTTTTATGCTCTAAGAACTATTATGCACAAATAAAAGGTAATAGAGAAAGTTTAAAAGCAGCAGATTACTTCGCTTTAACTGAAGAAGAAACAATACCAATTAAATGGCATCAAAGAATTGATCAACTCACCCCTGGGCAGTGTTTGGTTTGGAAAAAGCAGAAGATTCCTAAAAGTGGAGACTCTGGACATATTGCTGTTGCTTTGGATAGTCCTGTAGAAATTAAAGAGGGGCTTTGGGCAATAAAAGTTCTAGACTCTTCGAAGCTACCTCATGATCAAGACTCAAGACAAGACGGTGCCAGTGGTATCGGTATTGGTATAATGTACTTATTAGTTAGAGATAGTATTATAGAAGGCTATATTTGGTCTTCTGAAATAAAGAAGAATAAGAGAGTAGAAATTCGTTGTATTAGTTTTTACTAAACTTTGATAATATAAATTAATGTTTCAATTTAGTGGCAAAAATATTTCTAAGTCTTTCCAAGAAAAAATCGTTCTTCGTGATTGTGAGTTTTCATTTGTATCAGGACAAAGAATTATTATCACAGGTAAAAACGGAGTAGGTAAGACGACATTTCTAAAAATTATAAGTGGTCATTTCTTGTGCTCTCATTCTGAGCTAATTATCGAAAATCAAAATTTCAACTCTTTGACTTTTACTGAATTGAAATCGAAGATCATTTTTATAGCCTCGCAAGATGAAGTGATTTATCCAAGACTCACAGGGCTTGATAATATTAAATACTTTGCAGAGATTTTGAATATTTCTTCTCAAAAGTTAGAGAATAGAATTTTGAAATGGAGTGAGATTCCCATATTTCGAGAGGCCATTGAATCCTCCTTTCATCATTGTTCTCAAGGTATGAAGCGTGTTCTTTCACTTTTTATAATGACTTTAGTTGAACCATTAGTCATTATTTTTGATGAGTGTTTTAAGAGTTTTGATATTGAAACACGTAAAAGATTACTACTTCTGCTCAACGAAGAGTTTAAAGACTCAATACTTATCTTTAGCACTCACCATCCACAGAGCTTTCGCGAGACATTTGATATTGTCGAATACTCGTTAGAAGGAGGGAAGCTTGTTAATTAATTTGATTTTCAAAATGTTTCAAGTGAGTCTTAAGAATCAATATACAAGAAGGTTGAGCCATTTTGCTGAAGTTATTAGCATTTTAGTAGGTCTCACAGTTTATTATTATATCTCTGCGGCTTTTGATAATGGACTCAGTAAAGAAGCTAATCCTTTTGAAGGAAGATACTTTGATTATGTAGTCTTTGGTGAAATATTTATGATGTTGCCATTGTACTTTTTAGATGCTCCTTATCAAAAATTGAAAAGTTCAATAATGGAAGGCACTTTCTTAGTATATATCGGCTTACCCATAGGTCTTAATAAGTTGATTTTGATTTTTAGTAGTTGGAATTTGGTTCAAACTTTAAAAAGGGTTTTGTTGACGTTACTATTTAGCATAACAATTTTTGGGCTGAATTTTGAAATTATATCTTTAGTAAAAATTGTCCTTCTTCAAATCGTATCAATTTTTGTATTCTTAGGACTTGGTCTTTGTTTAAGTTGTTTACTTCTTTTTTTTGGAAGAGGTGCAGGGGCCATAGGTTATCTAAACACTTTCGTTGCTATAAGTGCTGGAAGCTTCTTTCCTCTTAGTGTGTTGCCTGAATGGTTAGCTTCTGCTTTTAGAGCATTTTCTCCATTTACTTTGATGCTCGAGAGTTCTCGATTGCTTAATCGTGGAGCTTTAACAAATAAAGATTTCTTACGAACTATTGCTTTTTTAGCTCTGTGGGGAATTGTCTTTTTAATTGGAAGGAAACTTTTTGCACTAGGAATAAGGTACTATAGAAAGAACGGGTCTTTAAAGATTATTAGTCAGTACTAGTTTTATAGTATTTCTTACGAAGAGATGCTTGTTTATAAGTCATTTCTTCACAGCCTAAATAGTTTCCAGTGTTTATAAAAATACTGCCGCTACTGCGAGTGCAGAAGTCTTTAACATCACAAATAACACATTCTTTAAAATCATCTTTCTTGATCTGTCTTATTTTATTAAGTTCATCAGAATTTTTCCAAATTTCTGATAAAGATTGATTTCTTATATTTCCAGACTTTATTGGGGCACCAACACAAGGTAGAACATCCCCACTAGAGCTTATTCCGCAAACGCTTCGTGCACATGAACATTGAAAACTATTATCAGTATTATAACTCATAAAGCGATCAGAGTGCTTTCCCTGTAGAAGGGCTTCAAACTGTTCAATGGTTATTTCCTGGTCTCTAGAGTTCTCTGTATCATCATATCTCTTGGTAACTTCGTACGAAATTTGAAATGGTATCTTTAAGTCTTCACATATCTTAATCATCTCATCAAGCTCATTAACATTATTACGATGAAGTATAATACTCGCATGTACATCAAGACCAATTTCTTTAGAGCTCTTTAGAGAGCTTAGAACGTTTGAGAAATTTGAAGAATTTGTAAAATCTTTGTATGTCTTTTCATTGCTTCCGTATAGGCTTAGGTCTAAACCGTCAAGGCCTTGATCGTAGAGTTCTTGTACTTTTTTCTGCGTAAGAAGAGCTCCATTAGTTTTGATCTTAACAAGGAGATTTAGCTCTTTTGCATAAGAGATGAATCGACCCAAGGATGGATGCGTAAGGACCTCTCCACCAGATAAATTTAAATATAATCCACCAAGATCTGATATTTGCTTTATTAATTGTATGATTTCTGAATCTTTAAGCGAATCTTCTATAAGATCTTTAGGGGGTGCACTTGATCGATCATAATTATAGCAATGAGTACATTTAAAATTACAACTTTGAGTTATCTCGATAGTTGTCAGCAGGGGAGTGCTCGTTCTAAATGCCTCTTTAAAAGTTTCTTTAACTAACGATGATTGAATGATTTGATCTTTCTTATCCACCAAGAAGTCCTTTTTCATTTAAGTCTGTAATAAAAATCTCGATATCCTGCTTCGCTTGCTCATTGTCAATATCATACTCTGAAGTTAATAGTTGAAGTAACTCTTCACATGATTGAACTTTATCGATTGATTCCCATAGGAATGATCCAACTTCATTTAATCTGTGGATTTGCTTTTTAGAACGTGAGTCTATAATTAGAGTGTGGGTAGGAGATTTTTTCCACGAGAGAAATTTAGTTTTTCTAAGACTGTTCATACAATAATTATAGGTAAAAATAGTGTTATGTGACAAGACAATGTTATAATATTCAAATGAAAGACCTATTGCCAATATTTGAATTTCACTTTTCTAAAGAAGATGCATTAGAAAATCATATAGAAGGGCTTCTTTTTGCAAAATTCTCATTGAATACTTATAAAAGCGCCTGGAAAAGACAATGGCATTTTAATGATTGTCTTCTAAATGAAGTTAGTAAGCTTGGAGAATGTTTTTCAAAAGAGCAGCTAAGCTCAAGAGTCTGCATTTTAAAAGGTATTGCTCTGCTTAAAACTATTTATGCTGATATTGGATCTAGGTTTATGTCCGATTGTGATCTTCTCGTAGACCCCCAGGATTTAGCTACAGTGAAGAAGGTCCTTTTATCTCGTGGCTTTACCATTCAAAAGACATCTAAGTGGTTTGCGAACGAATTTAAGATTGAATTTACAAAAAACACTGAGGCCGTTGAAATAAATGTCGAAGTTCACACTAAGCTTCTCTATCATCATGATTTTCAGAAGTGGAATAGAGTTAAGCTTGATGAGTACTATGATACTCTAAGTGATGAAGATCACTTCTTATACCTATGTTCGCATCTCGCTTTTTCTCATACTTTCTTAAAACTATTTTGGTTGTTTGATATTTACTTTCTTCATATTGAAAATACGAAACTAAATTATTCGAATCTCTATTCTAGGGCCAAAGAGCTCAAAGTTGTAAACTCTTTAAAAATGGTTTCCTATTGTTTGAACAAGTTTTTTAAAACACAAATTAACTTCCAATTCTCGACTATCATCTACAGCTATCTCTTCACTCATATTACATTATGGAAAGTTCATCAGTCAGGATTGAGGTATTTTTTGATAAAACATCTTAGTAAAGACAGTCTTTTCCTGTCTCTTAAATATGATCTCTTCTGGGCCTTGAATAAATTAAAAGAAAGATCGTCGTAATGACATGAAGTAAAAGTAGTGAGATCTTTCTTAAAAAAGGTCCTTTTAGTCGCATCTTAGAAATCTCTGCAAAGAGTCTCATCGGTAGACCTTTTCCATAAAGGGAAACTTCGGATTTATTTTTTTTTATCGCGCTCACTCTGCCAAATATTGTTTCATGAGTTACTATCTCGCTCAATACTGAAAAATCTCCCTTTGTTCTTAAGGGAGAGAGCGAAATAATTCGATGAGCTATGTAGACTTTCATTTCATCTCTGAAAATAATAATATCTCCAATATTATAGCTAGAAGTTTGTTCCACAATAAGTATGTCGTCACTCAGTATGAGTGGAAACATGCTATCGCCTTGAATTTTAATTTCAAAATTATTCATCGATTGAGATGAGCTTTAGTTGCTCTAATTTTCCAACAAAGTCGGTAATGTCATTTTCTAAAGTTTCTCTGTCTATATCAAAAGTGTCTTGAAGAGACGTTGATAACTCTTTTATGCTCTTGGGTGATTGGAGTTGTGTCCAGATAATCTTTCCTATTTCATTTAATTCGTGAGTTTTTGTTGCTTTTGCATCAAGTAAAATATAGTCATCACCAATTTGGTTAGCTGGAAGTTGGTTCGTTATTTTGAATTTTGTATCTTTATTCCACATATTTCCAAACCTCTGGGTCTTTCTTGAAGTGAAGTGAGTAGAAAGGACAAGCTGCCGTTATACTTTTCACGAGTTTCATTACTTTATTAGTTTCTGACACTTCTAATGTATCCCAAAAAATATTGGATACAGAAGCCAATGCCCTGGTGTAGGCCTTGGTTGGAGTAAGCTTTTGTGATGAAAACAGAGAATCTTGTACTAGCCATGAAAATGATGAAACGGGGTATTTCTTAGAGTAATCTACCTTGTCAAAAAATAAGCCACCTATGGCGCCAGCTTGAATAAAGATTTTGTCATTTTCTATGGTAATAAGATTCATATCGTCACTAAGATGTTCTCTACCTTCTCTAAGTGAGACCATTGTACTTTTTCCAGCACCTGAATGACCAAGGAAGACCTTTGCCTGTCCATTTTCTATTACACATGATGAATGAAAGACTAGTGTACCTTTCTTTAATAGTCTGCGAGGTAAGAACCATCTTAGAAAGTTATTAAGGCCATCGTCCATCGAATTATGGCAAATAAGTATCGTCTCTTGATCATTCAACTCATGAGAAATAAAGTCACGTTGAAGAGCGGACTTTTGAGTGCTATCTAAGAAACAATCCTGAGAGGTTTCAAACTGCCAATCAGAAATTGTAAAACCATAGTCTTCTGGGTTAAATATATAAATGGAATGAGTTCTTTTTCTGCTCGGTTGTAACCATGAAGCAGGGAGCACTTTGGCGAAGTCTTTTTCAAGCTTGTTATTGGAAGTGAAAAAAGATATCTCCTCTTCGTGATAACTAGTTTTTACTTCATTTTTCAAAGTTTTTTTTTGCTCGCAGAAGTTTACAAGAATATTGTTAAGTAATTCTAATTTCTTCTCTAGAAGGGGCTTGTTTTCGAAATTTGTTTCAAATTGCATTAAGAGTTAAGCTTATTCGCATTGCAAAAATTTGGAGTTCCAGTAGAAGACTTTCTTCCACCACTTAAAGATCCGTTACAAGAAGCACCAAATACATTTAAGTCTTCAGAAATAATCTCTGGCTTAAGATATTTCTTCTTTTTACCATCTTCTTTAAGGTCCAGTGTTTTTGTTTCTTCATTCTTCTTTGTATTCATATAGATATCCTCTTTAAGACTATTATAAGCGCAATATCCTCTTTCTTCCAAGAGTAAACAAGAAAATTAGACCAAAATAGAATAACCACTCCATTAAGCCATAGTACCAAGGTATTTGAGTTAATCCATCACTTGCAAATGCTGAACATCCGCCACCTGTTGCCTTTGGGGCTTCAAATTGTAGCGCTGCTGGAGGAGGTGCAAATATCTCTTTTGGAAGTTGAATTGAAGGGTCCCCGATTATAGAGAAACTACCAATGATATCTCTTTCATATTCATTTGTCCCAACCGCGGCCTTTGCAGTCAGTAAGATGTCACCAATTCTATGGTTATTATATACTTTACTCGTTTCAATGGAGAATTGTGTGAAGAAGCTATTGGCCAATTTTATTTGTGCTGAAGGAGTCGTAAAAGTTGTGGATCCAAGGTAGGCAACTGCACCGCCATTCTTATTGAATACTAGCTGTTCACCAATCGATAGGTTCTCTTTTTCAGGCGAGTAATATTGAGCGCCCTCACAGCTCCACATCATCGCAATTGGATGAGTAGTATTAGATAGGTTTGCGGCGTCAGTATTCTTAAAGGAATTTGTCTTCCCCCATGTCGTAGACGAACCATGCCCCATCATAGAGACTATAAGCGGTGAACTTTCGAAGATCGATTGTACTTGTGTTTTAATTTGTAAGTCAGTCGTATGATCTGCAGCATCACTCATAGAAGTTGTAAGTGATGAGTTATGGGACTTTACGCTTAGAGCAACTTGTTTAGACTTTTCTAAGAATTTATCAAATGAGCCGCTATCTCTACCTGCTAGAAAACTGACATTCTTTATATTTGTTGGAGTTGTTACTCCATTTTCAAAGTCTTTAACTTTTTGAATATAGTTTCTTATGACTTCAGGGTCATTTGTAGGCAATCGACCTATGGCCAGGGCAGGTAGGTGGTTAGTTGTATTTTCAACAAAGTAATTATCATTTCCATAATCTTGGAATCGACCAACAGAAAGTGGCATTGGAATTGTCTCAACATCATCAGATGTTCTCTCAAGATTACTATAGCTATCTATATTGTGATCAAGTGGGTCTGTTGAACCGTCTCCTAGTAATAGGATATAACGAGGCGCTTTTTCCCAATATGTTCTGGCATATTTTATAAAGTCCTTTATCGCCTTAGTGCTCACTGCAGCGTTTGAGAATTCCGCATATACTTGCTCAAGTGAGATACTTTGCACCTCTAGCCCTTGAGAGTTTCTTAACTGTTCAAGTTCACTGGCCGCATAGATAAGATTAGAGTGCCCAATTATGAGTAAGTCCGCTCGATTCGAATTTTGTTTTAGATATGATACAACCCCTTGATTCAGTGATAGGGCCGTTGGACTCAAGAAAGCCGCCTCTGTCAGAGCATAGATTTCTTTTTCTGAATTAGAGTTTGTAAGATCATCTACACCAAATAGAGCATTGTAACTTGTACCGCCATTTGGAGTTGATATTGTTGGGTTGGCTATTTTTATAGTTTGTTCATTTGTTGTGTCATAAATATTTATATCATTGCTAGTAAAGCCTGTTACTTCATACTTAACTAATGTTTCATAGACATTAAAGTTCGTTGTGTTACTTGTCGCAGTCATCTCTCCAATATAATTGATTGCAACTTTATCAATATACATAAAATCTAAATCAGAGTTTATTACGTGTGTATCTAATAGTTTTAATGAAATACTATTCATTCCTGCTATAAAGTAATCCGCAGGGACTTCGAAAGAGACTTTATGATAATCATTACTCCAGAATTTCATTTCATCAACTAAGTTTGAATTAATAGATAATTCAATATGGTGTTGCATGTGATTTCCATAGATTTGACCAGGGTTTCCTTTTAAATTAAAAGAAACGATCACGTTCTCATCACTAGTGTTGATTAATTCATTAAGTTGAGTTGATGTCGAAAAAGTGTCCCAACCTGTGAATGTGAACATCTTCTTCCACATGAAGTGATCTTGTGAATGACCAAGACTAATTCCATCAACATAGATTAAATCATTTTCAAGTTCTTTGTTGAATTGAGTTAATACTTCAGATGCTTCATCAAAATCACTTGGAGTTCCATCAAAACTTGTGATACGTTTTGGTGTTGCCGAGCTATTGGTCGCATCTACTGTTGTAAGAATGAGAGTCGTTGTTTTTGATTCTTTCGAAGGTATATGTTTTGCGAAGAATCTAAGTTTGTCTCCACTGTTAAATAGAGAGTCACTGCTTACTATTTCAAGAGGTACTTCACTAGCTCCATTGTATAGTCTAAGTTCGTTAAGATTAGTATTTTCAAATGGATCACTTGTATAAGTGTTTACTAAGTCTGAATAATTGAGCTGATGCATACCTGTCGAATTGACTTCGATTTTTAACGAATTATTTATTAAGTACGCAAGTGCCTGATAGTCATTACTAGGTGGAGTTACATTCCAGTCGTTTCCATCAATTGAGATCTCAGCGTTTATTACGCTAGAAAACTTAATATCTTTTAGTGTAGGGTTATATCTAACTGGCCTAATCATAAGTCTTAGATACTTCTTATTCCCAATTTTGATTAGATTAGATTCAATATCCAAATATTCATTTGGCGCAAAACTATTAAGTGCGTATGCATCAGTATCTAATGAGTGAGATTCAACTAATTTTCCATCACCATCTTGTGAATAGCTTGGCGCAGGAGCAATGTCCTTAGAGTTTGTGATAACCTCGGTCTGATTAACTTGTGCTAGTGTTGCATTTGTTGCATATTGGTAAACTTCTATCAGAACTTCTTTTTCAGCAAGTTCTGGGTGTCCAGGTCGTGAAGATTTAGAGTAGCCTGCTATATTTATATTTTCATACGAACCATTCCATGAACTTGTAGAGTAAGTAGGAGTTGGAGGAGTGATCTTCAAGCGAATATTAGTAGACGTTTGAGAAAGTATCTCAATACCATTTCCTAAGTCTTTATAACTTGGGTTTTTGATTGGAGTAGGGGAGTCTGTGCCTCCATCATCACTATCATCTGGATTTGATCCATTGTTATCTGAGCTATCATCCGCTGGAGGATTGCCAAGGGCAAGTTTTGGTGTTGCAAACACTGGCCCATGTAAAGTTCTTTTTCCACCATGTTCCATATCTTCAAGAAAATAGTAATAGAATTGATCATTATTAACATCTTCATCTACGAATCGATATGTACCTCTTGCTTGACCAGCGTTATTTAAGTTTCTTATTAAATCTGTATTAACTTGTTGAAAGTCATTTCCATTTAATGAGCTTGATCTAAAGAGATTGAAGCCTAAATGATTTGATTCCAATACAGTAGTCCATCTAATATCAATTTTTGAATTATATGGTATGGCCTCAAAGTTTGCTAAACTAACTGATGATTGAGAGCTCGATAGCGAAATATTACAGTTTGATGAAGTCACTTTAGTACTAACATCAAATGTAGGCTGCGACTCATACCAGTCTCCTGTCCACCCACTAAAATCTATGGAATGACCTGAACAGCCGCTTGAGTAAATTAAATTATATGAACTAGCGCTTGTTGGAGTTCCTGCTGAAGCAGTGAAAGTGTTAAATGTTCCCCATGTCCAAGCGATATTCGTCGCCGATGCAGGGAGTGTTCCTGTTGTATTAATTTGAATTGCTCTCACTGATCCATAACTTGTTGAGAGATTAGTAAACTGTCCTCCATTTAGTGATGTGACAATTGTTGATCCTCCAATATTTAAACCTGAGGTATTCATTTTGCTAAAGTGAAATCCAGAGAAGCTAATTCGTCCTGAAGTTGTTGTTAAGCCCCAAGTACCACTTCCTCCTATAGGTTGGATTAGACCTTTTGTTGCGGAGTTTTGTGGGAATGAATCATTTGTACCAGCAATAAGAAAGACAGCTCCATTTACTAGTAGCGTTTGGCCGTTACCAATTTCAATCGTTCCACCACTATCAAGTTGAAATGTTCCCGCGGACATATTAAGACCATTTGGTAGAATAAGTTTTCTACCATTATAGATCTTAAATAAGAAATTCGAATTGTTAATAATTATTGAATTAATCTGTAAAGATGAATCTGTAATTCCTATTGTCCCGCCACCCGTTTTATTTATATGTAAATTAGTTAAAGTAGAAGTAGATGTAATATTGTGGTTTGAACTTGAACCATTGTCTTCAATTTCCAGTGTTCCTGACTGATTGAATGTTCCATTATTTGTAAAGTTGCCGTAAGTTTCCAGAGTAGCACTTGCTGAAAGAGTAAGTGTTCCGTTTGTTATATCAATATTTTGGCAGCTTGCTATGCCACTACTGATGGTAGGGTTGTTGGAAGCGCTTGGTATCTGACAAGACTTCGTTGAACTTGGTACACCTGCGGACCAATTTGAAGCATTATTCCAGTCAGTACTTGTCGAACCAGTCCAGATTGTCGTCGATGGTGCGTAGATACTCGAAGAAATATTAGAAGTTACTGGCGTAGGAGTTGTGGCAGATAAAGCGTAACCTTGAGAGTTTACAATATCACTTCCCGAGGCGATGCTAACTCCAACAGTATTATTTCCTGTCGCATTACTTGCGATTGTGTAGTAGACAAAGATACACCTTTTAGGTGGTGAGATAGCATCCGCTTCAACTGTAAATTGTCCGGGAGAAAAAGTAAAAGTCCTACTTTCAGGGTTTCCAGAGAAAGTCCCTGAACCTATAAGTCCTCCTCCTGATCCGTTACAGTCATTATCATAATAGACTTGGATATTTTGAATATCACTTGCAGTACCAGTACCAGTTAAAGTTAATTTTAGACTTGTTATATCTGTATTAGAGTAGGCACCTGCCGATGCTTGTTGAAAACCGTATCTTACCATATTATAAGTTCCACCAACCGTTACTGTTGAGGGACTACTCGCTTCGCGCGTAAGTAAGATTGTATTAGTTTCTCCTGACCATGATATGAGATAACTTCCGGTACTATCAAAAGATGATCCTGTTAAGTTACCTGTGTGACTCGTAATAGATAGAGTACCTGCGCTTGTGGAATTAGTATTTATATTAGTAATACTAGTTGCAGAAGATCCATTTGAATCAAAAGTCATATTTGAAAGAGTGTTTGTCGGTATTTGTGTATGTAGGTTCAGTAGCGTCGAAGATGAGTTTACTGGATAAGTAAACGAACCGTCTTGTAAATGATTTGTAACATTTATTGTCGCTCCAGAGTTGATGGTAACTCCTGAAGTCGCAAGATGATCGAAAATATAGTATCTCGCATTGATGGAACCATTTATAACAACGGCCATGGCATAACTATTATTAGTAGTTGTAAGTTTCGCCTTATTTCCTGAAGTTCCAACCATTTTTAATGAACCACCACTATCAACAGTGAAGGTTCTTCCGTTACCTAGAGCTATCGTTCCACCAGACTGAATGTCGATTTCACACCCATTTTGAACAGTGACGTTACCAAGTACATTTAAAGTTACACCATTTGGAATTGCTAGACGTCCATCGCTACAAGTTAGGTTTCCAGAAATAGTAATATTTGATAGTACAGAGACAGTGTTAGAAGCACTTGTTCCTGAATTATTTATAATAAGGTTTCCTGGAAATGTAGTTGAGGAGGTTAGTGATTGATTTGCAGAACCTTTCATCACTATAGATCCGTTACTAGCGTTTAAGAAGTTAAAGGATGATTGTATATTGAGTGAGCTATAAACTTCAAAGTGAAATGTCGAGCTATTCCAGTTTATAGTTCCGTTCGTTTGAAGTGTTGCATTCGCACAGGCCACGGGAGAAGTATTTATAAGTGTCGTATTTGTACCAACACCAATTTGGCAATCTCTAGTAGAAGTTGGAAGTGTATCACCTGACCAATTTGTTGCTACTGTCCAATTGCTACTTGTAGATCCGTTCCACGAAGAGTAGTTAGAGTTTCTTACGGTCGACATCTTTCCTTCAACTGGAGGGCTACTTGTTGTAGAAAATGAGTAACCTTGAGAATTTGTAACATGCCCTGCTGACATAATCCCAAATTTCATTGTTTTCGAGTCGCTTGGATTTGCAGAGGCCTTCGCTCTAATAATTAGACAACCTTGATCACTAGGTCCTGTTGTTTGAATTTCTCCAGGAGGAATCGTTACAACAGCTTTAGCAGGAGAACCTGAAAATGATAGGTCTCCGATTAGTGTGTCATTACTTGCATTGTAATTACAATTATTATTCGAGTCTATATAGGCCCGGATATATTCAAAGTCAGATATTGATGCCGTACCTGTCATTGTAAGAGTGACACTTGTAATATCTGTGACTGTATCATCTTGAGTGAGTGAGAAGGCAAATTCAGCAAAGGTAAATTCATCAGTAGGGTCGGTAAAGATTCGAGGTTCTCCGGTCTCAGCATCATCAACAACAGAAAGCTCAGTTGGAGCAATAGTCGTCCAATTTATTCTTCCATTTGCATCTGCCTCAAAAGCTGAACCTGCAACATCGCCAGAATAATTATCAATCGTGGTTGCACTACCACTATATGAATTTGCATTAAAGTTAAAAACATTTGATTGAGCATCATCGTTATAGAATCCTATCGAACTCATGGTAGATGGGATACTGGCCCCATTTGCAAGGGAGATTGCAAAACCGTTAGAACGTATCCCTCTAAACTCCCCATTATCCATCTGAGTAATTGTTCCTGTTGATCCAATATTTACTCCAGAAGCACTTGTTCTTTGAATGGTAAAGTTATCTGCGGATAGATTTCCATTCATAGTAAATATAAAAGTTCTATTTGATGCTTCTGAAACAATCTTTGCGGGATTTCCTGAAGCTCCTAGAACCTGTAGGACACCACCACTAGCAACATTAAGAGTTCTATCTCTAAAAATTCGAAGCTCTCCACCAGCTTCTATTTTTAAAACACCGCTAACTGATAATCCGCCTTTCGCAAATATTGAACCACCATTTTTTATAACAACGGTATGACCAGCTGGGATTTGTTGTTGAATACTTCCATTGTTTAGAGTTATATCACCTTCAACATAAGTGATCCCAGTACTCGTAATATTTAGATCAGATCTAATTCGAAAATCATTTTTAAGGGTTACAGAAGTATTATTGGATAAGGTAACATCTCTAACGTCATCAACGGCCTCAAATGTTTGAGGAGCAGTTCCCGCCATATCAATATTAAATCTATTACTTGTAATATTTAGAGTATTTGCAAATGGCGCTTGAAAGTAATCTCCGACAATTGTTAAAGTTCTATTCTGTGTTGCTTCGAAGAAACCTGATTGAACATCAACACAACCAACAGTTAGGTTTGTATCCATTCTTGCATTGACACCAGTGTTAACAATTATTGCATTTTCTAAAGCAGTGTCTGGTACATCTGACCCACTCCAGTTGGAGGCATCATTCCAAGATATAGTTGAGCCGGCCCAAACTCTTGAATTCGCACCACATGCAGCACTTACACTAGTACTAGTCGCCATAAAAATAGTGATGAATATGAAAAGTAGATACTTATTTATCAAATCAATTCCTTAATAGATTTGTTATTTTAATATCTTATCGTCAATCTGGTTCTATCATTAAGGGAATCGTAACATTTGCTTAAGGCATTATTAGATCTTGATGATAACCTCTTATCTATTTGTTATTACGGAACTTTTTTTGATGAGCTATTTGAACTATTTTGCCTTGGCCTAAATCAGTTTTTTTGTATTTCTATGATATTGACAATAATTTGAGTGTTTCTTTTTAAGAAAGTCGTAATTTTAGTAACTTGGGTAATTCTTGATAATTTAAAGTTTTAAGATAAATTATGATCAAATTCGGGTTATTTATGTCGATAATAAGCTATGGAACATAGAATACTAATTGTTGATGACTCTCAAGAGATTCATGAGCTCTACAAGAAATTGATAAAAAAAATGAATGAGTCTGAGCTTGGCATGACTTTTAGTCTTGATCATTGCTATCAGGGTGAAGTTGCAGTGCTTAGGGTTCGAGAAGCGCATAAGCTTCAAAACCCTTACTCTCTTGTTTTAATGGATGTTAGAATGCCCCCTGGAATCGACGGTATAGAAACAATTCAAATGATTCAAAAAGACTATCCTTTAACAGAGTTTCTAGTTTGCACTTCTTTTCAAAAATATGACTTCGATACACTTTTTAAGAAATTTGGAGCAACGGATAGAATTCTCTATGTGCATAAGCCTTATAATCCTACAACGATTAAACAACTTACTCTCTATGTGGCATCAAAGTATGCTAGAGAGAACTTGTAAGTGTTTAAATACTATACACTATCATTTTTTTGTAACACTCACTTGAAGTACATTTAGTAAGTTATCCAATAGGTTCTATGGCATAGTTTTTGCTTCGTAATAGGGCAATCACTTTACCTTGGAACCTTATGAAGAAGCTTCTATTACTAATTGCCGGACTTTGTTTCCTCTTTAGCTGTGCTAAAAAAGAAAAAGAATTTGTCTACACTACTGTGGATGAAAGGTTTGAAGTTCTAAGGCAACAGCAGCTTTTAATGAGTTCACAAGAACCTAGTACAGCCTATGAGTTAAATAATGATGGAGACGAGATTGAAGATAGAATATCTCCAGTTGTAAATGGATTTTGCGAAATGATTTCAAAAGATAATTTTGAAAGTCCATTTGAGTTTGAGAAAAATTTCTCTTCTTCTGTTCAATTTAATAATTATTTAAGTTCTATAAAAGATCTTTCTTCTATAAATGATAAGTGCCTTGGTAAGAAAATAATCTTCGATAAATATCCTCTTCTCTTGGTGGAGTATGAACTTGAAAAGAGTGATAACTTATATGTTTCATTTAGGGTTGATAATTCACTACTCGTTAAGAGTATGTATCCCTTTTTTAAATCATCTTTTAATATTAGATACCATGATGTTGCAATGAGAGATAAGACTACAATCTCTACTTTATCTTTTGAGTTAGAAGATAAGAAAGCAAAAACAATCTTTATTAAAACTCCATACTTTCATACTGATAGCAATTCTTATTACATGTATAAAGCAATGGAATGGACGAATAAAGGTTATAATGTCGTTATCCAGTCAAATAGGGGATCACATGCTTCTGGAGGTGTATTTAAGTGGCTACATGAGTTAAATGCAAACGATTCAGAAGATGCTATTAATTGGATTACAGAGCAAGACTTTTCAAATGGTAAAGTCATTAGCTATGGTGTTTCCTACGATGGTTTTAATGCTTTAGCCTCTAGTGTAAATTCCCCTAAAGGCCTAGAGTCTGTTATTGCTTGTAGTGCACCATCAAACGCGCAGACTGATTCGTTTACTGCTGGTAAGACAATTGAAGCTTGGTTATTAAACTATATTGCCAATAGAGAAAATCCTGATGAGATTAATTTATTTTATGAAAAGGTAAACTATTTAATAGAACAAAATACAAAGCTAGAAGATATCGACAATCGCTTATACTCTAGAGATATTGCTGATTGGCAAGATTTAATGGATGCGAGAAATAGTGGTGACTTATCAACTTATTGGAAAGAGCGAACTATTTTAGAGGCCATCGAGAAATCTACTATACCTATTTTTCATGTTGCTGGAACTGATGACGACCAAGATGGAAGAGATACTATTTTGGCCTTTGATCATTTAAAGAAAAATGCTCTTAATCCAAGTCTTCATCACTTATATATACATCACGAAGGGCATGGTTGTGGAGACTTTATCCAAGAGTTGGCAGGTGATTTTCTTGATGGGAAATTCAGCAATTATGCTAGTGAATATAGAAGAGTGTCGGCATCTCAAAAAATAGAAGAGGTCACTCCAAAGAGATTCGAAAATAGAGATCTCGTTTTATCTCATTACACGAATGAGGCACAAGACACAATAATAAATGATCGATATGATACCTTGGATAGAAAGGAGACCCATTTACACTTTACAGCGAATGAAGATCTTTTAATTAATGGAAAGATGGAATTAGAAGTAGAGGGGATTTGGGATATGTTTAAATCCAATGTAACTGTAAGTGTTTTTAAATTAAAGAACCAGCAATTTGAGAGAGTTCATTGGATGTTATCAAATTCTACTAGAAGTTCATTTATCATTGACTCTAAAGTTGGAAGCCCGACGAAATTAAGCTTAACGTTGCCACCTGTTCTCTTTGACTTAAAAGCTGGAGAATCACTATTTGTCTTCTTTAATACTAATGTTGTGGATTATTTAGATATTTTTATGGCAGATAGAAGTGAGTACTATTTGGACAATCCAAATTCAGGAGTATTTAGGCTCTTAGATACTGGAAAGCATAGGCTCAAAGTCTCTGTAGAAAAAATGGACGAGACCACCCTTTAATTCTTCTTTCGATCTTGATAATCATCACTTTTGAAAAGTTGACCAGATGAGAGTCCATAACTTTCTTGCTGGCCAAGAGAGTTGTTGAGATCTTCAATTGAAATATTTCCAAGTATATGCTCAATATAGAGTTTAAATTTTTCGAATATAACTGAACCTTCTTCATGAAGGGCCTCGATTCTAAATAAAGAGACACCAAGTAGATTAGACTTAGTTATCAAACTCGCAGCTCCGATAGAAGTCGCATTATACATAGTGTTGCGACATTCCTGATCGGCCTTAATGAAGTGCTTATTTCCGAATTGATCATGTAACTCTACCTTGTGTTTCTCACAAGGTTTACCGCAGTCTTTAAAGGAGCTGCCTTTAGAAAGAAAGGCCGCATATACACAATGCTCCATGTGAAAACTTGGCATATACTGATGTATAGTCACTTCGAAGTTCTTATTTGAGCTATGTTCTATCAAAGAGAGAAGTTGTTGCTCATTTAGGTCATAACTTGGTGTTAATGTCTCAAATCCTTTGTTAAAGAGATAATCGCTAGTAAGAGAGTTGGAGATATTCAAACTAAAGTCTCCCGCGACTCTCGTTTTAGAAGAATTCTCTTTTATAAATTGCATACTTCCTAAATTTCTCGCTAAAATATAGTCAGGAGCTATTCTTATTATACTTTTAAGGTGATGATATTCACCAGGTTTCAAAATTCTATTTGTAGCAATTGCACTTTCTATGCCCGCTGCTTTTAAAATATCTACAGATTCTTGATAATCTTTTCCGTATTCGAAATCTAAAATAATTGAGTCTAGGTAAGTTTTAAGTTCAAGCTGTTCCATTAACTTTTCTGTGAAGCTTCTAACTTGCTCGATATCTCTTAGAAGAATTCTAAACTTGCTCGTTTTGACAGATGAGACTACCTGGATAGGATTAAGGTCAAAGTCTCTAACTTCTTGTTCTCGCTTTTGTGAAAGTAGCTCAAGTAGTTTTTGGGAGTTTTGTTGTCTGAGTCCTTTTAGAACTTTATTTGGAATAAAGGGGGAACTCGATTCTGTTTCAATTGTAATCTTTGAAGCATTAAATATAGTTGCTCCAAGTGAGGAAACTTCTTTTTTAACTTTATCTATATCTAATGTTTTTTGAGCAAGCTCTAATTTATCTTCAGACTTAGAGGAGACAATCTTATCATTATACCTATATTCAAGAATGAGTTCTTGTCCAACAACTGCAAAGAGTTTTACCTCAATTTCTAATTTTTTAAGATAGTTCTTATCACTATAACTTTTAGTAAGTTCTTTAGTAAGGCCCGGTGAAGAGTTGATGTATATATCACTACCAATTGCAACTTTGTCTATCTTGAAGTCTTTAGAAAATCTCAACTCATATCGATTATTTCTGAATGGAAAAACTTCATAAACTTTAGTTCCAATTTCTTTTAGATTGCGATCGGTGGTAGAATTAAATAAAACACCGTCTCCTTTATGTATCTTAATGTCTGAGCCAATCGTTATAGAGTTTTTTCGTAGCTCCAGAACTTGACCAACCTTTAACCCTCTATTACTTCCATAATGTCCATCAACTAACTGTTGATGATCTACACCGTGAAGCCAACCTGGAAAGAATCCACGAGAGTAGGTAATGGCCATTTCATTTATTAGATCTTGTTTTGGTGCTTTCGAATCATCGAGTGCTTTTCTATAACTTCTCGCTACGGAGGCTACAAATTGAGGACTTTTAAGACGTCCTTCTACTTTGAGAGAGTCAACACCAAGTTGTGCAAGGGAGTCAATCTCATTAATTCCGCAAAGGTCTTTAGGAGAGACTAGATAGTTTCTGTCGACTAGATTTTGTTTTTGTCCATCGACAATTAAATCATACTCAAATCGGCAGCTCTGAGCGCACTGACCTCTGTTTGCACTTCTGCCCCCGATAGACTCACTGGTAAAGCACTGACCTGAGTAGGCAACACATAGTGCTCCATGAACAAATACTTCTAGTTCCTTATCAGTATGGTCTTTCATCTTCTTAATTTCACTAAGCGAATTCTCTCGGCCAAGGACATAGCGTTCAATATCTAAATCTTTGGTCAGTTCAATTGCGAGTTCATTAGTAACAGTCATTTGCGTTGAAGCGTGAATAACTTGGTTAGGCGCCATGGACTTTATTAACCTTACAAGGCCTAGGTCTTGAACAATAATTGCATCCGGATTGAGTGGGATGAGTTTTGTAATTAGTTCTTTGGCCTTTGTTAATTCTTCTTCAAAAATTAGAACATTAAATGCGATATGAACTTTTACATTGTATAGGTGGCAAGTATCAATAATTTCTTTTAGCTGTTCAAAACTATGGTCACTACTTCTACCTCGCGCATTAAATTCAGGCATGCCTACATAAATAGCATTGGCCCCGTTGTGGATGGCCGCTAAGCACATTTCCATATTTCCGGCAGGTAAGAGTAGTTCAGGTGTTTTATTCATAAGTGATTGTAATTAGCAAATTAATGTCGATAGAACAATCAATGTGTAAAGAATTCCACGACATAGGGGCTTGAATTTGCTATAAAAAGCTATGGAAACAAAGCTTAAATCTTTTTTATCGGCATTCTCAAGCCTAATGGATTATGAGAATCACTCTGTTTGGTCGCATTGGATGAATAATGTTTCGGATCTATTAGACTCTGATTTACCATCGGCCTATGATCGCTACACCCAAGCATATGGTGGAGCTGGAACATTAAATGATATTCATTTTAGTGATCCTTGGAGTCTCACTTTATTTTGGCGTCTAAGGTCTATTCTAACAATCTATTTTCAATGTGCTGAAATGAATAAAGAAGTTACGACCCAGCTAGGTGAGTTTGAAAACTCTAGGCCAGAAGATTTAAAGGTACATTGTTGTTCTAGTTGTGGGGCAAGGTTTGTCACGCAAAGAGATCTTATTTTGACAGAGATACCGAACAAAATTAACACCCTAATTCTAGAAGAAATTCATTCTACTCCTATGAAGATGCTTTGGGAGAGGTTCTCACTTGCTAGAAAAGAGAGTGTGACTTTATTAGATCAACTTTCTAAAACTATTGATAAAGATTGGTTTATTGTTAAAAGTGACCCATACTTTAGGCCTTGTGAAAGCTGTCAGCAGAACACTTTGAAGCTTCAACACTTTAAATATGATGGACAATCTTGGAGTATGCTAAGCTAGAAGCCTTGCTATTTTTCTAGGATTATTATTATGTAAACCTTGAGTCGCAATATTAGCATTGCTAATGATATCGAGCTTAGCTTTCTCAGCTGTCGCTTTTGCAAAGTCAGTGTCTTTTATTCTGGACTTAGCATCAGAGTTATTAATTTTATCGGTGTGAGCATTAGCATTAGAAGTTTCTAATCGTGTTCCCATTGATCCAAGTAAAGCTCTTTTGTGACTTAGCTTTTCAATCATCCCATCAATCTTAGAAAGGGCACCTTGAGCTCCTGCTTTGGAATCTATAGTTGCGCTGGCCACGCCTAAACTACTTGTTGTTGTTTTCAGTTTTGAAGAGTCAAAAGTAATTCTATTCTGATCCGTTCCACGAAAGCCGACTTGAAACTCGTAGTTTATTCCGCTTCCGTCTAGAAGTTGTCTTCCATTGTATTGAGAAGTAGAGCTAATACGATCAACCTCTTTTCTTAAGTCTTGAAACTCTTTATTTATCAGTGTTCTGGCAGTGGTATCAAAAGTATCGTTGGCAGATTGCATGGCCAGCTCACGCATACGAATTGCAAGATTACTTATTTCTCCAAGGCTACCTTCTGCCGTATGGAATAAGGAGATACCTTCCGAAATATTTCTTATTGTTTGTCCAAGGGATCTATCTTTTGCACGCATGACTTCAGTTATTGCCAACCCAGATGGGTCTACTGCCGCCTCAAACACTCTCGAACCTGTAGAGAGCTGTTTCATCGTCTTTTCAGTTCTAGAAGTATTCTTTGCCATTTGATGCAAAGATGCCTGCGAACCGACATTGGTAAGTAACGATAGAGTCATAATCCTTGACCGTTTTAATCCTTTAAAATTTAGAAATACCTTTTTCTAAATATCCTCATGAGTTTTCCTTGAGGTTTACTTAATGTCGGCAATTTTTTCCAATTTTATTAGGAAAATTATTCCGAATTCCAATAAAATTATCAAAGGTTGATGAACTTGATCAGTCTTTAAATAGAAAAAGTCGTCTGTGTGTTCTAAAGAACTCTCGTGACTGTCGTTCATATTTGAGCTTAGGGTGCCAAATAATCCAGGTCAAAAGAAGCATGGCCAATGTTGCAAAGAAAAGTCCAAGAGTGTGAATATTAATACTTCCGGCCTCAAGGTAGTTGTAGTAGGCAAGTGCTCCGATTGCTAGGGCACTTAGTATGCAAAAGTAATGAAAGTGATCATGATTTTTTAGATGATAAATACTTTCGTGATTATCGATATCTTCGTACATCTCTTTTTGAGAAATTCTCAGCTCTCCTGAGCTTACCATTGACTCTTCAACCTTGTAGTAAAGTTCAATCTCTTCTGGGGAAGCATCTTTAATTGGACTTAGTAGGGGAGTAATCATCTAAAACCTCTTTGTAAATATCTTCACACAATTCTAGAATGAAAGTGTGAAGATTTTATTAAAAAGAAAGTTAAATTTGATCTAGATACTGATCTATTATTTCAAGAAGTTGTGATTTTTCACTTGTACATTCAACTACTTTAGAATTTATCCACTCGTTGGTGCTAGACTGATCCGCGAAGTGAATACCACAAGTTGAGAGAAACTTAAGTCCTGCAATAAAATGGGTAGAATCTTCTCTAAAGTATACGGGAAAGCTAGTTCCTTTGTTTGCAAGAGTCGTTGTTTTCAGTTCGTAGAGAGAAGAGAATACTGACTGGGCAGTAAGTTGTTCAGGTAGTGAGTCTACTTTAGTTATTCTAGTAACATCTTCACCGCGACACTCACTATCTTTACACTGATTAGAAACTTTGCAGTACTTGCCTGAGTCATCTGTAACCCAGTTGTAGTCATTTTCACCACGAACTAAAATACCTTCAACTTCAGCAGTGTTATTGTTAAAGACTGGCGAACCAGAGTTTCCACCAAAGGTATCTAAGTTTCCAACGAAGAACCAGCTATCACTATTGGTTCTAACTTTTGCACCAGAGGCAACTTTCATAGGTAACCCTGATGGGTGCCCAATAACAACAATAGAAGTATTATTAGCGATTTTTCCAGAAGCTCTAAATTTCAGCGGCTTTCTATCTTGCACAACTCTATCTAGTTTTAAAACTGCATAGTCTGCTTCTGTATCATTATCAAGTTTTCTAGAAATGATCGAGCTACATTTGTATAGATTCTTCGCTTCTATTTTACTCACTCCATTTGTAAATCCAAAGGCCCAGCTATAGTTTTCACATTCAGATTGATTTTGAACACAATGACCAGCAGTCACGAGAATATCTTCACCTAAAAGAAACCCCGAGCACCTTCCAGGATTTATTTGATCTACAAATCTTTCGCTAGAGCAAAGTGACATATTATCGCCAATCGTCGTGCTAGGTAGAGTTCCATCTGAACTAATATCACTAGTATTAATTTGGACTGCAACTGATTGGGCCCATAACTTATATCTCTCATCAGTAGCTTGATCAATATCTTGTCTATCGTCATTTCCATAAATGACTTTTGGTGTTGCTAGAGATTTAGAATTAACTGTTTTTAAAAACTGAGTAAGTTCAGAGTTGATGTCTTGAACTTTTCCGTCATGTTCACACTTTGTAGGATAGGTTTTAATAAAAGTAGAGATCTGTTCTTTGAATTCTTCAAATTCTTCAGAAGATGTCTTTGAAGAATATAAATCTTTAAACTTTGACTCTAGTGATTGCTTGTCTTTAATGAAGGTTTCGGTACACTTATCTTCTTCATTACATGAAGTTAATAGTGTCATAGATAAAGCAATTAGTATTATTGATAGCTTATTAGGTTTAAAAAACATTCTCTCTCCCCAAAGATTACTGTTAGATACTCATCGCATTTCATCATTTCTGATGTTTAAGTGCAAGAAATAAGAAGTCTTCCTTGGCCGAGTTGTAAAAATGTAAGAAGAAGATAGGCAAAGTATGTAAGACTTACTCTATTTGGGACAATTTGAAACCACCTAATTTCTTCTTTTAATTATTATAAAAACTGTGATAAATCCAAAAATAATGACAGATTATGATATGCGTTTTGGCGCAATAAAAAGGTTATACGGTAATTTAGCTTTAGATAAGTTAAAAAGCTCTCACGTTTGTGTGATCGGTATTGGTGGAGTCGGCTCTTGGAGTGTCGAGGCCCTGGCGCGTTCTGGCGTTGGCAAGATAACGATTGTTGATCTCGACGATATCTGTATTACGAATGTGAATAGACAGATTCATGCAATTGATGGGCAAATCGGTCGTCCTAAAGTTGAGGTTATGAAATCTCGAGCACTAGTTATTAATCCTGAAATTCAAATCGATAGTATTCAAGACTTTTTCACTGAAAATACAGCTGAAGATATCCTATCTCATAATTTTGACTATGTTATTGATGCAATAGATTCACTTGTTAATAAAGCTATTCTTATTAATGAATGTGTAAAAAGAAACCTTAAAGTCGTGACAGTAGGTGGCGCCGGTGGAAAACAAGACCCGACAAAGGTTTTGGTTGAAGACTTATGTGATTCTTGGAATGATCGATTATTACAAAAACTTAGAAAACATCTCAGGGGACACTTTGACTTTCCAAGAGAGAAAGTTAAGTTTGGAGTAAAGAGTATCTTCTCTCATGAGTTACCGTATCTTTATCAAGATGATGGTAGTGTTTGTCAGATTACGAATGCACAACTAAAGGGGCATAAACTAGATTGCTATTCTGGTTATGGAAGTATCACTCCTGTTACTGCTACTTTAGGTTTTGTTGCAGCTAATGAAGTTATAAAAGATCTTATTTCTAAATAAAAGAAAAATTACCTATTTTTATTTCTATATATGTTTATAATTAGGTTATGCATCTAAATTTTCACACCCATATTCTAAGTAATCATGATGAAGTAATTGATTTCTATAGTATCGACCTAAAAAAAGGACCTGCAGAGTTTTTAAAAGGTAAATACCAATGCTTAGGTATCCATCCTTGGGACTTAACTGAGGAGTACTTAGAGAAGCTTAGTTCCTTCGAATATATAATGCTTGAAGCAGATGTATTATGCTTAGGGGAGATGGGAATTGATAGAACTAGTAAAGATATTTCTATTGAGCTTCAAAAAAAAGTATTTCTTTTTCAATTAAATGTTGCTGCTAAAAGAGGAGACTCTTTTGTTATTATTCACTGTGTGAAAGCCTACAATGAAATTATCGAGTGTTATAAAAAGTCTAAGTTTAAAGGCAAGCTTGTTTTTCATGATTACAACGGTGATGAAAATACAACAAAAGATTTAATCAAAAGGGGATGTTACTTCTCATATGGAAATATGCTCTTCTTTCCAAATTCTAAAGGATATCGTTCTCTTAACTCAATTCCTATTGAGAGGTTATTCTTAGAAACAGATGATCATAGAAGATTTTCAATCTTTGATGCTTACGAAAAGTTAGCATCGATTAAGAAACTTGAAGAAGGTGAGCTAATCACTCAGATACTTGCTAATTTTGATAGATTAAAAAGCACATAACGAGTTTTCAAAAACTTAGAAGCTGATCTAATCGGTATAATGTTCCAAAGCTTTTACTCAATAATTTTTCATCATAATATAAGTTGTGTACTAACTATATCTATATGATGAGGAAGGGAATGAATTCTAAAACGAAATTAAAAATAGGCTTAATGCTCTTAGTAAGCATGAGTAGCTTTGGTGACTCTTGGAAAACAGCTCATCAGCTTCATAATCGTATAACAGGTGTTCCTCCTTCTAAAGATGTATTACAAAGAATGTCTATTCTTGTTGCTTCTAACCAAGTTGAACAAGCAGCTAAAGAAGCGATGAATAATAAGAATTTTTATAATGTTGTTCTTAAAAATTGGGCCAAGCCTTGGACCAATGAAGATGAAACCAATAGAATTCCTTTTAATGATTACGTTGCAACAATTATTGGTGTCATTCGAGATGATAGACCATTTTCAAGCGTTCTTCATGATGACATTCTATATACTGTAGATAGCGGAGATATTGCTCCTTACTCTTCTGATTCTAATGATCACTATAAAGAAGCGGAAGAGAAGAATATTGATTTAAAAGAAGCGCTCTCTCTAGCAACTCAGTCCCAGATGAATGGGATTAGTGATACTGCAGGTATTATTACAACTAGAGCAGCTGGTGAAGCTTTTTTTTCTGATGGAACAAATCGTGCCATGACTAGATATACTTTTATGAATTTTCTTTGTAAGGACTTTGAGGATTTACATGATGTGAATCTTCCTGACTTTAGGGTTAGGCAAGACGTTGATAGAAAACCAGGTAATGATTCAAGAACTTTCAAGAATAAATGTGTTGGTTGTCACGCTGGCCAAGATGCTCTCGGTGGAGCATTTGCTTACTTTGATTATGTTGATGGTGAAGTTAAGCATACTCCAGGAACTGTAGTAGAAAAAATTAATCGCAATAATCTCTTTCCTGCAGGTTATGTTACAACGAATGACTCTTGGTTAAACCTTTGGGCAAATGGACAAAATGCATCTCTTGGATGGCGAGGAAGTCAAAATGGAGCAGGTGCCAAATCTCTGGGGAGAATGTTATCCAGTTCAAAAGCATTTTCTAGATGTATGGTGCAAAAAAGCTACAAACTTATTTGTCTAAATGATGCAAAAGAAACTTTAGGTGAAACTCAAATTGATAATTATGCAACGATGTTCGAGTCGACTATGGGATTTAGAATGAAAGATCTATTCTCTAAGATGGCCTCTATTTGTTTTAAAGGAGGTAATTAATGAAGAAAAGATCTATGAAAATACTAGGTTCAGTAACGACTGTAGTTCTATTGCTACTAAGTTATAATCACTGTGTTGTCAGTCAAAAGACCGGAAAGAATAAGAGCACTAAGACGAGCACAAATGAAACAGTGGTTAATAATACTCAGTCAGACTCGAGTATTCCTGAGACGATTGAAGATCAAAATATTCCTAATCCAAATCCAGTGGTTACACAGACTGTAGAAGTTGGAGTTAAAAATTATGAACAGATTTTGATGACTATGGCCCAACTCACTGGAGTTAGCATCGAAGATAGAGAGATTAGAAATACGTATGCAGCAGTAAAAGACCAATTACCAACAACAAATAGCATAAAGTCCTTTCAGTCTGCTAATCAAGTTGCCATTGTAAAGCTAGCGGCAGAATTTTGTAATGAGCTGGTTGAGTCAGCAAGTTTAAGGGCGAATATTTGGCCAGATTTAGACTTTGGTCGAGCGCCAAGTTCTGAATTAGATAATGAAGGAAGAGCTTATCTAATAGATAGTGCAATTGATCACTTTTGGATGCTAAGTGATCAGGAGTTTTCAACAAAAATTGCAGCTCAAAGTGAATTAAATTCTTTAATTAATGATTTGCTGGTAGGGGAGAATCAAGGTTCTTCAGCAGTGACCAGAGAAATAGCCAAAGGCGTTTGTATATCAACCCTAGGTTCTATTCATGCAATTATGCTTTAGGAGATTATGATGACTAAGAAAAAAGAAGAAAAGATAATTATTCCTGAAGGTCATACTCTAAAGACAAGAAGAGATTTTCTCTCTCATGGACTTATTTCTATGGGCGCCCTTACGGCAGTACCATCTCTATTAGGAGTTCTCTCAAATCAAGCATATGCTGCTGTTGACTGTGAAGTCGCTCAGGCCATTGTAGGAAAAACTCCAATACTTATTTTTGATTTGGCCGGAGGAGCTAATCTTCCAGGTTCTAATGTTATGGTAGGAGGAGCAGGAGGACAAATGGACTTCTTGCAATCTTATACAACTCTAGGGCTGCCGCCTGATATGCATCCAAAAAATCAAGGACAATTAAATACTGACTTAGGGTTGGCGTTTCATGGAGATAGTGGGATCTTGCGAGGAATTCAAGACAATACCTCTGCTGCGACTAGAGCAAAGGTTGATGGAGGTGTATTTGCCAGTTCATCAAGTGATGATACTCAAAATAATCCACTCAATCCAATGTACTGGCTCAATGCTGCTGGAGCTCAAGGGTCTTTAACAAATTTAGCGGGTACAAGAAATAGTGAGTCTGGAGGGAGATCTAGATCTCCTGCAATGTCTATAAACCCAGCTGCGCAACCTGTAACAATAAATAGACCAGAAGATGCATTAGCATTAGTTAATATCGGTAGACTTAATACTGTCTTTTCTAGAAATCAAGCTCAGAGGATTTTAAAGGCCACTCAAAGAATGAGTGAACAGAGAATTAATAACTTCTCTTCTAAGTCTCTTCCTGAACAAATTAAGGCCTTGGTTTCTTGTGGTTATATTCAGTCACAAGATGTTTTAAATAAGTTCTCAGAAGAAGCAATTAATGCATCAAGTGATGCTGATGTACAGGCAGTCTTTGGAAATCTAAATAATGGTGACGATAGAAAGACGGCGACATTAGCAAAGCTTGTTCTAGAAGGTTATATCGGAGCTGCGACAATTGAGAAAGGTGGCTATGATTATCATAATAGAACAAGAGCAACTGGTGAACAAAGAGATGAGTCGGCCGGTGTATTAATAGGAAAAGTCTTAGAACTAGCGGCCAGAAAACAAAAAGATCTTATGATTCTTGTTTATACAGATGGTGGAGTTACTGCAAGAGCTGAAATAGATGACTCGGCAAATGGGAGAGGTAAGTACGTCTGGTCTGGAGATAGCGGTCAAAGATCAAGTGCTTTTATGATGGTTTATAGAAATGCGGGTAGAGCAACTCTAAGAACTGGAAAGAGGCAAGTAGGTTGGTTTAAAGAAAGTGGATCAGTGGAAAATAGTGCAATGGCCACAAGTAATAGTTCTGTGAATTTATCCAAGGCCATCGTTGCAAATTACCTCGCTCTTAGTGGAGAAGAAGGAAGATTAGACGCGATTGTAGGAGATAATCCATTTGGACAGGATTTGGATAAATATTTAATTTTTAATAAACTTTAAGGTTTAAAAGTATGTGGAAAAAGATTTCAAGTGTTGTTGTATTAGGACTTTTGTTGGTGACGTATAATCATTGTGGAATGCCAGCAGCTTCTAAGAAAAAAAGTGATTTAACTTTTTCACACCCTGATGATATTAGTGTCAGTAATAGTGGAATAGTATCTACAGCAACTGGTGATGATGTTGAATTCTTCTCCAATACAGTTTGGCAGATTACAAAGAATAGATGTGCTAGTTGTCATGGTTCCTTGCAACAACCTCTACATGCTTCAAGTGATGTTAATACTGCATATGATGCTATTATCAATAGTTATAAAGTCAATTTTACAAATCCTGAAAATTCAAGAATGGTTCTTAAATTAAAAGACGAAAATCATAATTGTTGGTCTAATTGTGCAGATAATAGCAATGAAATTCTTTCTGAGATAGAACAGTGGATCGCTATGAGAGATTCAGCTAATGTCACTCCTATTGATGATGAAGCATCTTCTAATTCTAGTATGACGACAAATGAGTCTTTAACTCTAGATCAAAGTTTAAATGCTGGAGGAAATACTGGTCTTATAAAGCTTCAGCCTGGAGCCGCGATGTTACAGGCCCCAATGACGAGAGGGCAAAGTGGAGATATTGAATATCTCTATGTTGGTGGAACTGGTGTTAATAAGAATGTAAACGACCCAACTGCTGGGATGGCCTTTATTAATTTCTCAAGCATGAAAACTGCCACATACAAAATGTGGGCCTATGTTGATGCGAAAGCAAATAGTGATGATTCTTTCTTTATTAGATTAAATAATGGTAACTATGCGCAATGGCATATTCCTGCCACGAATGGTTTTGAGTGGAGAGAAGTTACGACTACTACAAATAGAAACCCTATGAATTTCTTTATGCCTCAAGGGGATTCTAATAGATTAGAAATTAGACAAAGAGAAGATGGTACAAAGATAAGTACCGTCATACTAACTGATGACTTCAATCAATCTCCAACAACTTTCGACCTAGGTACAAGTGTTACTTTTAGTTATGATATTTCTGCAATGGTTGGTTTAAACTCTGGGTCAGTTAGACTTGAAGTCGAATGTAGAGAATTTGACGAATATACTTATCAGTTCTTTAACCCTAAGATTATTTCTAATCGAAATATTAGAGTGAAGGGAATGAAGCTTCTCATTAATGGAAATTATAATCCTCAGCACGCAACATATAATTTTGTAGATAAAGTTGTTGGTCCCGCCGACTCTTCAGTATCATCATCTTCTCTTTTAGCAATTAAAGAGAATGGAAATACTGCCGATCGTTTCTCATTCTCGTTTGAAGTGTTAGAATTACAATAGTATGGGAAAAACATTTTTTAAATGTCTTGGGATCTTTACCCTTGTCATAATTATTGATCAAATCTCTAAATATCTAGGAAGAGGTTTGCCAACGTTACACTATAATGAAGGGGTCATCTTTGGCCTCTATTCTGATATACCTAGTGCCCTTAGAATTATCGCTTTAACAAGTATCTCAGGTTTTATTTTCTTCATTTATACCGTTTTGATTTATATGCTTTCACCTCGACTTGCTATTCTTAAATATGGGATATCATTATTTATAGGTGGAATCTTTGGTAATGTGATAGATAGAACTCTTATCGGTAAAAGTATTGACTTCATTCCATTTAATATTATTCCTGGAATTGAGATTACATTTAATATTGCAGACGTTTTCCAATGGGTCGGTGCGGGACTAATTCTTTATAAAATAATTAGCAAAGAGAAAATTATCTGGCATCCTGAAAATCAAAGAGGAAAACTTCTTCTATATTCTGATGAGCAAGTAAAGTTTGCTTCAAAATTAACGGCGATTGTAGTTAGCTGCTCTTTGATCTTCGGTATCTTTTCATTTACTTACTTTAGAACTCTATTAGTAGAAGTTGGTCTTTTGAATCAAAAATACTTTATCACATATCTTGTGGCTTATATTTTCTTGTCTCTCAGTTTTGCTCTTGTGGTTTTTATTAGTGGAATTGTTCTTTCTCATAGAACTGTTGGTCCAATTTTTGCTTTTGAGTCCTTTATTGATGACTTAATTGAAGGCGTAGAGAGGGGAGAGTTTTCTTTGAGAGAAGGTGATAACTTTCGTCGCTTAGAAAAGGTTGCTACTAAGATAAAAACTCACTTAAATTCAAAATAATTACTGCGCTGCGTATGCACTTGCCAATTTTCACTGTTACAATATTTAGTATCTCTAAAGATATTTATTTTAACAGTTGATGATTATTGAAAACACTTAAGATACTATTTTTCTTTCTTATCTCATTTAGCCTGAAGGCCTACCCTAATTATATTGGATACGGCTATACCTCATGTCTAACTTGCCACTATAATCCTCATGGAAATGGCCCTCTTACTGATTATGGAAGAGCTGTATCCGCCACTGTTATTGCAGATCGTTCCATTTGGAATAGTGATGTTAGTGAAGATGAAATTGGTGAGCGATCAGGCTTTATGTATCAAAAGGCATTTACTAGTTGGCTTAGGCCATCTGTTAATTATAGAGGTTTGGCACTTAGAACTAATTTGGGAGAAAAGAACTCAGAAACCGAAGTTATTCATATGATGGCCAATGTTAATGTGGTCGCTAAATTTGGTAAAAATGATAAATACTACGCTTCTGGTACTTTTGGATATGCTCCAAAACCACGCGGTGATAAATCAAATGATGAGCCAACCTATAGATCTCGTGAAGCCTACATTGGAATGAGAGTAAATGAAAACTGGGGTCTCTATGCAGGATTAATGGACAAGGTTTTCGGCATTAGAGTTCCTGATCATATAGCATTCTCAAGAGCGATTACAGGCCTTACTATGAATGATCAATCTCAAGGAGTGGTTGTTCATTATACTAGAGCAGAGTTTGAAGTAGGAGCTCAATATTTTGTTGGAAACCCTACTCAAGATCAAGAAGTGAGACAAAGTGGATTTACATCTCAATTTGAATATACTTTAGGTCCTAAATCGAGAGTAGGAGCTTCTCTGTTAATGTCTGAGAGTGAATACTTGAAAAACTCAATGTATGCTCTACATGGAAGGTGGGGATTTGATAAAGGCTCTTCAATTATGGCCGAAGTTGGACAGGTCACTAAGACGCCTGTTGTAACTGCACAAGATTTGACAAGTCGATATGCATTTTTCCAAAATCATGTTCTGTTAAGAAGAGGAACATTCTATTTAACTTCTGTAGAGTTCCTATGGGCCAATATAGAGAAAACGGATAAGGTTCTTCGAATTGGTCCGGGTTTTCAATATCTTCCTTTTCAAGGTCTAGAACTTAGATTTGATCTATATAATTCTCGAGTTTTTAGCGATTCAAACTATTCAAAAGACACATGGTCTTTTGCTGGACAACTACATTTATGGCTATAAGACATCTACTTTTACTTTTTTCAATTTTATGTTTTGCAGGAAGCTCTCTGGCCAGGAAGGCCTCTGTAGAGGAGAGAGAGGCCTTTAAAAATGCTAAGATAGCCTATAAGAAAGGTCTATATGATACTAGCTTGAATATACTTCGTTCGAGATATAATTTTAGAAGAATGTCTACTCCTTCTGGCGCACTTGAATTGGCAGCTCTTGCAAATGAAAAGCTAGGCTATCACAAAGATGCATTAGTTATATATACAGTATTAATTAAAAAGAAATACCCACAGAAGAACCAAGAGATTATTAGCTCTTATAGAGCAGATGGTAATGCTGAAGATATCGAAGGCATTGATGAAAAACTATCTTTTTACTATTATAAAAAGGCCTATAATACTAAGGCCCTATATGACGAATCTAATAATGAACTCTTTTACAAAGCGGCTCAAATGTATACAGCAATTTGTATCGCGGCTGAGCATCATGAAGATGAAGCTGAAGAATTATTTGAAGCTGTAGGCGAGAGAAAGAATGAGTACCAACGCTTGGTTTATAAGCAGAGTAAGAACTTACTGGTTAGTTATATTACTTGGCAAGATAAGCTGACTCTAGTTTCTCCTTCCGGAACTAAACAAGATATTGGGTCGTCCGCAGAAGGTACATGTTTAGGCGGTGGCTTTGAATATGCTAATGCTTATATTAATTATAAAATGGATGCCTGTATTGCATTTGCCAGTGCTACTGTTGGAGAAGACACAAAAGAGATAGATTACTTTCAGTCCAATGTTACAGAAAGGGCGCTCTTTTTATTTCCTGGTGTTAGATGGAAACCTAAAGCAGGAAGCGTCTCTTTTGGGATGTCGGTACCATTTGTTTATAGAGTAGGAGACTTTACTGAACCAGATGGATTCACAATTGAAGGAAAATCCCAGATGGGCCTTGGGCTAATGGTTGAATCTGGATGGATGTATAAGAGTTTTGGAGTAGACCTAAAGCTTGGACGAATATTTGGTTTCTCTTCAACGACTATGTCTTTTGGAGTAAATTATATTTTCTAATCTCTAAACTAGAGAGCATCAATCCAATTAATAAGAGCATTATACTGAGTCTCTGTGAGAGTAGGGCTTAAAAGTGGCATATCTCCACCTCTATTTTTTAGCCTTGTAATTAGAGGGCTCGATAGTGCACTACCTGCAACAATAGACCCATTGGCAATCCACAATTGGTCAGTATTTAGAGTTGACCAAGAGTTGTGATAGCCCGTGTGACAAGAAATACATTCATCATTTATAACTGCAAATGCCGTAACCAAATTTGTATTTGAGGGGTCAATTCCGTTTCCACTAAGAAGAAAGTCTTTAGAGTTTGTATTCCAAGACTGTCCACAAGAAGTGCTAGTTATTAAAAGGAGTAATTGTAAAGTCTTCTTAATCATTACTTAACCGGTACAGTAGCAGTTACTTTAACAATATCTTTTACACCTACACCCATATAGTTTATACCCTCAAAGTTAAAGTCTTTAAGACTTAAATTAAAAACTGCTTGAATATACTTTGAGTTTAATTTCTTATATGTAAAGGAGACCTTCTTCTTTATAGATCTAATTTGGATAATGGCCTGACCTTTCCCGTCTTTTCCTGCGGCCTTCAATATTTCAACTTTTGGATACTTCTTATACTCAAGTTTCTTTTTTGTGTGGTCATCTCTAAGATCCATTCCTGTTTTAAACTTTTGAACAGAAGCATAAAGTGAATTGGAAATTAACTTGTCGCCTTTTTGAGTAACTGAACCCTTGAGCTTACCTTTGATTTGAAAACTGCCTGCTGGAGAGAGGTTAACATCAACTATGACGCCTTTACTCGCGGCCATTGAAGAAAAAGAAAAAACTAAAAATAAGACAATCTTGACTAAAAAACTTTGTTTCATTTAAACCTCACAATGGTATTAGTTTACCTGATATCTCAAGAGCATAAAATGGGAATTTTCGACCTTAATATTTTACTCAAACATCCGAATAGAAAATAGTATTTCTTTAGAAGGTGAAAAAATGGAAAATAAATTTAAATGGTCAAGTATTGTTCTCGTTGTCGTTTTGTTAGTAACATATACTCACTGCGACTTAATGATCACTCCTCAAAATGCAAAAGTTAACTATAAGAATAAAAACAGTTCTTCAACTTCTTATGATACTTCAAGCACTGCACCTTCTGAAATTAGTACACCTTCAACTGATTATGCAAATGCCTATAGCTACTATGAAGAAGTTGTTAGTCCTGCACTTCAAGCTCAAAACTGTCTTCTTTGTCACTCTAGTAATGGCGGAGCACCGATCAGTGTAGGAGAATATGATCAGCTTAAGGCGCTCATGATGAATTCTACAAATTATCAAGGCTCAACTCTTAATATGAAAATGATTGGAAGTATGGCCCACGCTGGTGGAGTCAAATGTGCTAATTCTACAGAAGGTATTTGTGAAAAATTTGCGAATTGGTATGCCCTAGAGTTTTCTCAACTTAATCCTCCTGTTGTAGATAATCCTCCAACTAATAGTGGAAGCGGTGTCATGGGAAGTGTTGATGTTATAAGCTCTTTGGGAAAGATTAATGGTTGGGCAGGAGATAGTTTTAATGTCAATAGTACACTTCAAGTTGAATTCTATCTCGATGGACCAAAGGGAAGTGGAACATTTCTAGGAAGTGTGAGTGCGAATCTTCCTGGAGGTAGTGTAACAGGAAATCATGGTTTCATATTCTTCATTCCTTCTCAATATAGAGATGGAAGCGCTCACCAGTTATACGGTTATGCTATTGATTCAAATCAGCAAGAGATCGCTCTAGCTAATTCTCCTCAAAATATTTATACATATGCTCCAAGTATCGAAGGGTATGACTTCTATCAAAATAATGTAAAACCTCTACTAGACAGTAGATGCTCAAGTTGTCACGCAGTTAATTATGACCAGCATTTTAATTCTCTTCTTAGTCCTTCTCCAGGTGCCGGAGGGAGTGCGACTAATAATGAGATGATAAATATGCCTGCAGGAAGCCATAATGGTAAAGGACATCCTGGTGGGAATATTTGCGGTAATAAGAATAATTCTCCCTGTTCGGAGATTCAAGCTTGGTGGCAAGTTGAATTTCAGTAAGAATTATTTTAATGTAATAAAGTATACTTAATAATAAAATTATAAAGATAATTTAGGAGTAATAATGGAAATTATTTTCATCGGCATGGCGGTATTCGCTCTAATTGGTTTGTTCTTAATATTCTATTTTATAGGTATATATAACTCCTTAGTTAGAAAGAGAAATGAGTATCAGAATTCTTTTAAGCAAATTGATGTTCAACTTAAAAGAAGGTATGACCTAATTCCTAATCTTGTAGAAACAGCTAAGAAGTTTATGTCTCACGAGCGTGAAACTCTTGAAGCAGTAATTATGGCAAGAAATCAAGCGGCTGGAGCGATGAAGGCCTTAGGTGGTAATGCTGGAAATATAGAAGGAATGAAAAACTCTATGCAAATGGAAGGAATGCTTTCTCAAACTTTAGGTAAGTTATTTGCAGTAAGTGAGAGCTACCCTGAAATTAAATCAGATTCTACTATGAGTGATCTTATGGAAGAACTTAAGAGTACTGAAAATAAAATTTCATTCGCAAGACAACACTATAATGATTCTGTGACAGATTATAATAATACAAGAGAAGTTTTTCCTTCTAATATTATTGCAGGAATGTTTAATTTCATTGCGGCAACTCTTTGGGAAATTACTAATAATGTTGAAAGAGAAGCAGTTAAAGTAGAATTCTAAAAATGAATTTTTGGGAAAAACAACGTCAATCTCGTTCAAAGACAAGATCATATATTTATTTATTCCTACTCTCTGTAGTAGGAATAATTATTGCCGTCAATATTGTTGGAATCTACACTTATATTTCGTTCGTAGGTCACAATACTTCTGCGACTGGATTTTTTAGTGCTGCGATACTTAAGTGTATTGCTATTACGACCTGTGGAACAATCCTTATCATCTCTGGAGCCTATTTCCTTAAAAAACTTCAACTCTCAAGTGGAGGAAGAAGTGTTGCAAAAATGCTAGGTGCCAGAGAACTTAAAGGTGAGCTCACAGAAAAAGAACTCATTTATAGAAATGTGGTTGAGGAGATTAGTATTGCTAGTGGAGTAGCGATACCGGCCATCTTTGTTTTAGACAGAGAGTCGAGTATCAATGCATTCGCAGCAGGTCATGATATTAATGATTGCGCCATATGTGTAACACAAGGAACATTAGACTACCTAGACCGTGATGAATTGCAGGCCGTTGTTGCTCACGAATACGGACATATTTTTAATGGAGATATGCTACTAAATATGAGACTGATAGCAGTCCTATTTGGAATACTTGTTATTGGTGAAATCGGTAGGGTGTTGATGAGAGCGCGATCTTCTAGAAGAACTGTGAGAAGATCTAATAGTAAAGACTCCTCTGGTTCTATTGTTATTGTAGGACTTGCTATCTTTGTAGTAGGTTATATTGGTCACTTTTTTGCGTCTCTAATTCAGGCGAGAATATCTAGAGAAAGAGAATATCTCGCAGATAGTTGTTCTGTTCAGTACACTCGAAATCCTCAATCACTGATTAGATTATTTAAAAAAATATATCTACAACAAACGAAATGGATTAGCAGTACAAGCTCTAAGCAAATTGCGCATATGTTCTTTTCACAGGGATTGAGCTTAAATAGTATGATGGCCACTCATCCAACAATTCTTAGCCGTATTGAACATGTTGATCCAAAGTTTGATAGAGAGAACTTTTTAAAAAATGAGAGACATGACTTTGAAAAAGAAGTCTTTGACGAAAAATGGAAGGCCCAAGAAAAGAAAAAGGCTACGCAGCACTTGATTAAGAAAGGGTTAATTAACGATGAAGAAAATCAAGTAGGAATTATAAATCGCATTGGCAGTGTTGATGACGCATCTCTTGTTAATAGTCAAAATATTTTAAATACACTTATACCTCTTGAAGTTAGAAACTTTCTGTATAAGAAGCAAGACTGTGTTCTTGTTATCTATTCCTTATTTGTTGATCACAATAATTTTAAAAAAAGACAAGATCAAATTGATTTATTAAGGGAGCGATTAGATGAATCATCTTTACAAAGTCTAATTCAAATCGTTGATAACATGATTTCAATGCCACAAAAAGCTCGCTTTTCTTTGATCGAATTAGCAATGCCCGCAT
The DNA here is from genome assembly GCF_004006665.1 of Halobacteriovorax sp. HLS. NCBI lineage: Bacteria > Pseudomonadati > Bdellovibrionota > Bacteriovoracia > Bacteriovoracales > Halobacteriovoraceae > Halobacteriovorax > Halobacteriovorax sp. HLS. The sequence continues at coordinate 103,036 of NZ_QOCL01000001.1, read as the reverse complement.
TAAAGAGGTTGAAGTCAAAAGACAGAGATAAGATGTTCGAAGTTATTAATGTTCTAATCTTTAGTGACTCAAAAACTAATGTTCGCGAATTTCTTTTACTAAGTGTTTTAGAGAGCTTAATTAATGAAAATAAGTTGGATACTAGGTATAAGAAAGGAAGTCTTCTCACTGATAACTTGGAGGAAGTGAGTGTAGTTCTAAGCTTTTGGAATTTGACATCAAATAATTCTAAAAATGATACGAGTTCTTTTTCTCAGGCGATCAAGGAGCTAGGGGTAAGTATCACGTTAAGAGACAAGTCTCAGTTAAATTATAAGTGCGTAAAACAATCGTTAGAGTCGTTAAAGTTTCTGAAAGACGAGGAGACTGAAAAGTTAATTAAGTCATTAGTCAGAGGAATTCTTAGTGATAATGTTGTTACTCCTATAGAGCTGATGTATTTGAAAATGGTATGTCTGATCCTCTCAGTTCCTTTTCCTCAAATTGATTAGTTTGTAATAATTCTAATCTTATCAAAGTCGAAGTAAAGGCAAAGTTCATCGTCACAAAAACCTTCCATGTCACTACTCGATCGGGAGAGTTGTAGTTGAATATCATTACACTCTAGAGCTAAGTGGAAGTGATCTCCTCTAAATTGGCTAGAGATAACTTTGAACATATATTTATTCTTGTCACATAGCTCTGTGCTTATAGCATCCGAAGGAATGTAGAAGAAATAGCTCCTATTAGAGTCGTGTTTACAAGTGGCCTGCATTTCGAATAGAGGGCAGTAGAATGTATTTTTATCGTTATTATATTTTGCTGGGATAGTATTTTTACTACCTAAGAAGTTCGCTACAAATAAATTCTTAGGTCCTTGATATATTTCTCTTGGGGTAGCTTCTTGAATTATTTGGCCATTATCTAAAATAGCTATTCTGTCTGCTATATCATACGCCTCATTTTGATCATGAGTTATAAAGATAGCACTAATTTTTGCCTTTTTTAAAATTTCTCTAAGCTCTAATCGTAACGATTTTCTAAGAGTAGGGTCCAAGTTACTAAATGGCTCATCAAAGAGAATTAGCTTGCTACCACTTGCAATTGATCTTGCAATGGCAACTCTTTGTTGCTGGCCTCCAGATAACTCGTGAGGGTATTTCTTATTTTCTTTCTCTAGATTAACAAGACAGAGAACGTCATTTAAGATTTTATCTTGATCCTTCTTACTTGATTTTCGTATTGCAAAACGGATGTTTTGTTCGATATTTAAATGTGGAAAAAGAGCATAATCTTGGAAAACCAGAGAAATATTTCTTGTCTCAGGTGATTTCGTAAAATTATTAGAAGAGATAATCTCACCGTTGTAGCTTATCGAGCCGCTTGAAATATCTTCAAACCCAGATATACAATGAAAGAGTGTCGACTTTCCACAACCACTTTCTCCAAGAACACAAAGAATTTCGCCTTCTTCTAAATCGAAACTAAGGTTGTTTATTACTTTATTATCTGGATAGCTGAAATTAATAGACTCTACTGTAAGGATACTCATATTCTTTCCCTTTTTTGGCGAGATGAGAAAATTAATAGGGCAACTGAGATCATTCCTGTTAGCACAATCATTAGACCTGCAATGGAGGCCTTTTCCCACTCGCCCTCAGAAGTAAATTCATATACTTTAACTGACAATGTGTCATGACCAAATGGTCTTAACATTAGGGTCATTGGCATCTCCTTCATAACTTCAATGAAAATCATTATAAAAGCGCTCGATATACCGCCCTTTATAATAGGGATATATATTTTATGAAGAATCTCAATGGGACGTGCTCCCATTGATCTAGCCGCTTTATCAGTATTATTGGAAATTTTCTTTAAAGCAGATTCTATACTTTTAAAGGCAAGAGAAAGAAATCTTGTCATTAATCCAACAATTAAAATAATATAGAGAAATGTGTTTTGATCTATGGACGGGCCAAGAATTGATTTTATTTGTGTAAATAAACTGAAAACAGCTACCGCTATTATGCTTCCTGGAATGGCATAGCCAAGAGTTGATGCCTTATTCACTCTTGTCCAAAACTTACTGTTTATAAGTTTTGCTCCCGCGCACACAAGTAATGCAACTATAGTAGTTATGATAGCGGTGGTAAGAGCAATCTTAATTGAATTTAAAAGATAAGGAATATTCTTTTCAATTTGCTCTATTGTAATAAGGTTTCTTACCCACAAGAGTAGTTGAGTTATCGGGATTATAAAAGTTAGTAAAGCTGTAATTAGTAGCCATACTGAAGCAATAAGTTGCTGCGATTTTGAAAGGATAAAGATATTATTACTCTTGTTACTCTTTTTAGAAGTGTATTTTTGTTTTTCAGTATATTTCACTTCTATTAAAAGTATAAAAATTGCCACTACTATTAGGAAAGTACTTAGCTTCGTTGCTGTTGAAAGAGAGTACATACCTGTCCATGATTGGTAAATTGCAGTTGTGAATGTATCTACATTGAAAACTGACACGGCTCCAAAGTCGGCGAGAGTTTCCATTAAAATAATTGTGGTGGCGGCAAGAATCCACGGCCTTGCCATAGGAATTGAGATTTTAAAAAATGTTTGTATTTTGCTTAGACCCAGTGACCTCGAGACTTGGAATAGTTGTGGCCCTTGATTATCAAAAGATTGTTTTAACATTAAATATACATAAGGAAATAATCCAAAAGAAAAAATCAATGAACTTCCTAGAATAGACTTTATCTTAAAATAGCTATGAAGATTAATATCCAAAGACTCACGAAAAAACTCCATGAATCCAGAAGAGTACTCAAATAATCCAACATAAATAAACGCTAGAACATATAGTGGAAAGATTAGTGGAACTATTGAGAGGAAGTGTAATAACTTTTTGTATTTAAAGTTTGTAAATGAGCAAAGCCATGCCGCGATAAGCCCTAGTGTCAGTGAAAATAATAAAGTCAAAACGGCGAGCATGAATGTATTATAAATAACAGATGGCACTACATTCTTTAGAGCATGATCCCATACTGTAGGGTCAGCTTCAAAACCAAAAATGGCCTTATAAATTAAGGCCATAAAGGGCAACATGATTAGAGTACATATTGCTAGAATGAATACTTTTTGAGTGGAATGCTTGTTGTTTAAGCCTCCAAAACTATTTGTAATGAACTTCATGCATTAGCTTGATAGCATCCTTTTGTAGCATTCCAGCTTTGGATAAATTAAACTCTTTGTCAGATTTGAAACTTCCCCAGCTTTTTACTAATGGGTCTAAGTTAACATTTGGATTTGCTGGATATTCCATATTTACAGAAGCAAATAGCTCTTGTGCCTTTCCACTAGATAGCCATTCTAAAAACTTTGTAGCTTCTTTCTTATGCTTAGAATATTTTAGAACACCTGCTCCTGAAACATTTATATGTACTCCAAGCTTTGTTTTCTGATTTGGCCAGAATATTTTTACAGGAAGATCTTTATTTTCTTTTAGTAGTCTTCCAAAGTAATAAGTATTCACAATTGTGACGTCACATTGACCAGCAATAATAGCTTTTATTGCCGCAGTATCATTAGAGAAGATCTCAACATTATTGGCAACCCATCCTGCAACAACTCTCTTAGCTTCTTCTTTTCCAAGAGTATCGATGAGTTCAGCGACTAGTGATTGATTGTAAACTTTCTTCGAAGTTCTTAGGCAAAGCCTTCCTTTCCATTTCTTATCTGCTAGATCTTGGTAAGTAGAAAGCTCTGACTCTTTAACTCTTTTAGTACTATATACTATTGTTCTGGCCCTAAGAGATAAACCGAACCATTGATTTTTTGGATCTTTAAAATTGCTAGGGATATTTTCTTCTAGTGTTTTGCTGCTAATAGGCTCTAGTAGGTTCTGAGTAGATGCAAACCATAAGTTTCCACCATCAACTGTAAAGAGTAGGTCAGCTGGAGTTGAGCTTCCTTCTGCTTTTAATCTCTCAATTAAGGCACCATCTTTGTTAGTTGTATATTTAAATTTTACGCCAGTTTCTTTAGTGTAAAGGTCTAGAATTGGCTTTATTAAATGCTCTTTTCTTGAAGTATAAATCGTAAGTTCACTGGCCTGAATAGATAGGGCAGATACTAGTAGTAAGAAGATTATAGTTTTCATATTTATCCTTTAGTAAATTTACTGTTTGATATATAAAACTTTTGTAGAAAAGGCAAACTAATTCGTTTAGATATTTGTAACTTATTGATTCTATTTAATAAATCCAGGCAGTTCTCGTGCTTCTCTAATGTGGCACAGAGGAAGAACCTCACTCAATTCTACTAGTTTATTTGGAGTACCCATATTGTAGAAGTGTTCGGCCCAGTAGAATTGCTGATAGGGAGTATCTGTTTTTTTGTAACATTTTTCATCTAATGCTCTGGAGGCAATACTTCTCAAGGGATTGTCTACTAGGTCTGCTATATGTCTTGGAAGTTTATTGAATGCAATTGGCCTAAAGTCGGTGTCTTTAAGGTAGACAAAGTTATTCTTGATCATCTTAGCTTGAAACTCTTTACGCTCTAGATTACTCCAATCATGAATAACTCTTACTTGTATTCTCTTATATGCTGATGGAATGTCAGAATTTAAAATGGCGTAGCTAGTGTGATGTCTGTCAATTATCCATAAGTGATTCTCGGGTCCTTTAATAGCAGGAGCAGTTTTCTTTTCTAGATATTTTGAAAGTTTACCCTTGGCGTAAAGTTTTTCAATTTTCTTAATTTTCTTTAAGGCCTCTTTTTTTCCAATACTAAATTGAGTTGGTCTAATTGTTTCAATTTCAACACTAAATGGATTAGCAAATAGATTAAGGACTAGAATTGTTATTAGTTGTAGAATCATGAATGGATATTAGTAGAAAATAACAAAAAAGCCAAGGCGATGAAGGATCATCGCCTTTTTAAATAGTTAGCTCATTGTTAATATATCTTGATCAACGAAGAACTTCACAAAGTCAGCTTCAGTAATAATACCGATTAGGGAATTTGTTTGCTCATCTACAACAGGCAAACAACCAAGTTTCTTTTCTTTTATAATTGAAGCAGCTTCTTGTAGAGGAGTTTCAGGGTACACAACAAAGATCTCTTTGTTCATTACTTCTCCAACAAGTATTGACTCTCTTAGGTCTGCATTGGTGGAAAGTGATGAGTACATCTCGACAAGTACTTTAAGTAAGTCTCTATGGGTAATGAGTCCTACCATTTTATTATTTTCGACAACAGGTATATGCCTTACTGATTTCCAGTTCATTATAGTGTCTAAGTCTTTTAGATTATGATCTGGAGAGAGCACGAATAGCTCAGTTGTCATTATATCTTTAACTTTAATGGAAACAAGAGAGGATTCTCTAGTTGATTCTACTTGCATCTTAATCTCCTTATAGAAGTAGTATGCAAATAGTTTAAGAAGTTTCTCTAGGTTAATCTGCTACTAATCGCACCTATAAAAGTGATTAAAATCAGGGTTTACTTCGTTTTTACGCCGATGGTAATAACACCCAATTTTGAAGTTCCTTCCTTTATTGGATATGAGACTTGTAATTGGAATTCCCCTGAACTCTCATCTTTTTCTGGCTCACTTATATGAGGGTCTTCACCATTAACAAAAACATTGAACCACTTCTCTTCATCTCCTTGGTCATAGTCAGAAGTTGGTGGTGAGGCGCAAATTGTTTCTCCTCGATTGTTCATTACAAAAGCTTCTGTTGCAAATCTATAGCGAGAATTAAAGCCTGCTAGTAATTGTGAGCACTGAGCGTCTAAAACATCTTTCACAAATTGTGGTTGAGCAGCACCTTTTTTCCATGCTCTCCATTGTTTATCTTTTGCATCAATGTCGGCAGGAGCATTTTTTGATTCTCTTGCTTTTGGTGCGTTTGATTTCTTTAATTGAGTAATTATCTCCGTACCTGTAAAGGCACCAGAAATATATTTACTCGCTTTAGATTTTGCTCGATCCTTTATGTTGTCAGCGAGAGTAGGGACCATAGAAAGTGCTAAGCAAATTATTATTAGTGTCTTCATTAATTCTCCTTTTTAGTATTTCTATTTATCGGGGAGTGGTTTTTATACTTCATAAAAATAAGTATCTTTAGACAAAATTTTATTTACTATTTTTGATCTATTACATAGTTGAGCTTATGGTTAGGGTATTGAGGAGTACTTTATTGAATTTGATTTGATCTTATTACTTGAAAAATTTTTCCCATTTGAAAAAAACCATAGTATGTTAGCATATAAAAAATCACAAATATAAGGCCAACTCTTTGAAAAAATTTACTTTTATAATCCTACTTTTTTGTTCAAGTGTCTTTGGGAATGAACTTGAAAAGCACTTTCGAGCTGATGCCTGGGAAAAAGTTTATAGTAAAGATGGAGTACTGGTTCACTCTCAAAAAGCAAAGGATTCACAAATAGTAGGGTTTAAGGCCGAGTCGGTCTTAGATGCATCTCTTGAAAATGTATTACAAGTACTCAGAGATGTTGAGGGCACGTCACGTTGGGCCCCAAATATGGTCGAGAAAAAAACGATAGAAGATATTTCAGATGTGAAGGCCGTTACTTATAATAATAATGATCTACCTTGGCCTGCTACGGATAGAGATATGGTTTTAATTAATGAATTAAGACTAGATCGTAAAAATAAAGTCTTAGTCGTTGATACCCATTCTGTCACACACGAAAAGTATCCTCACTTTGATGACATAGTTCGAGCAGATATGCCGTACGGAACACTCGAATTTAGAAGAAAAGATAAAAAAGCTTGGGTTAGGATGACCATTTTAGTTGATCCAAAAGGTTCTATTCCTATTTGGCTAGTAAATATGCTTCAAAAAATGCTTCCTCTTCAGTTCTTAAAAGCTCTAGAAAAAGAGGCCCAATTAAAGAAGCCTGAGAACCTTCCGGGAGTAAAGAAGCTTCTTGCTGAGCTTGATTCCCTCTAGCATCTTTTAAAGAAATCTTATGATTTACTTATTTAATCTAGCGTTATAATTAATTCATGAAATTAACAAATACTCTAAGAATTCTTGTTGTTGAAGATGATGTAGATACGAGAAACTTAATTAAAGTCATTTTAAGAAAGACAGGATTCAAAAACCTATCTTCTGCGGTCGATGGAGAGGATGCTCTCAAAGTTATGAAAGTTTCTTATATGGAAGACAAGCCTATTCAATTAATCTTAGCTGACTGGAATATGCCTCGGCTTGATGGAATCAGTTTTTTAAATAAATTAAAACAAAGCAATGACTTTAAAGAAGTTCCTTTTCTTATGATTACTGCTGATAGCGATAGGGCACATGTCGTTGAGGCGATTAATTCGGGAGTATCTGGTTACTTGATAAAACCTATAACTCCAGACAAATTGAATCAAAAAATTGTTCAAGTCGTAAAAAATGCACCTTAGACTTTCTTGGCCCAGCCCTTTGCCAGTTTTAAAATATCTTTGAGAACCATTGGATACGTCATTCCTAAATGATTAGCGCTAGTTGCAAAGTCATCGTCTTTAGAAATATTTGGATTTGGATTCACTTCAATAATATAGACTTCACCAGTGTTAGTCATTCTAAGATCTATACGAGCATATCCATTTAGATTTAAATGCTTGTAGGCACGCTTACAAACTTTGTTTATTATTTCTTCTTCCTCTTTGCTAACAGTTGCAAAAGTTGTCGTGATTCCTTTTCTATTTCTGTACTTAGTATTCCACTTAGCGCTTCTGGAGTAGAATTCTTTTTCAGGATGTTCTACCTTTTCAAACTTTAATTCCCAAATAGGTAAGGGCTTTAATTTGTAATTACCAAGAATACCTACATAAAACTCTCTGCCTTCAATAAACTCCTCAACAATAGCGTCAACTCCAATTTTGTGATTTATATATTGGACTCTCTCATAGAGCTTTTCTTCACTATGAACAACTGAAGCTTTAGATATGGCGAGGGAAGCTTCCTCGGTAAGACATTTTACAATGAGTGGAAAAGACAGGGACTTATTTTTCTTAGTTTTTTTATTCTTTGGAAAAACCTGAAAACGAGGCGTCTTTAGTCGGTGATAAAGTAATATTTTCTTGGCCAGGGCCTTATCCCTAGCAAGCATAAGCCCACGTGGATTACATCCCGTATAGGGAACTCTAAGGAGTTCTAAATAACTAACAACATTTTGATCGAATAGAACCTCTCCATCAAATTCTTCAAGTAAGTTAAAGATTAAGTGAGGACTATATTCATCGATAGCATCTTTGATTACTTTTAGATCTGATATCACTCCAACTGCGATTGCAGTGTGACCAAGGGCCTCAAGACCTCTCATGACATCCCACTCGGTTATCCAAGGAACTTCATCTCTGTCGAATTCATCTTCTGTTTTGCTAAGTGGTGGCACTAGATCCTTGTGCATGAGAACCAAAATTTTCACATAATAACCTTATGTTGTCCTTGCTTGATATATGAAATTGTTTTTCTATACAAGAGAGCTTCAATTTCTTTCTTGGTTTGAGAACTCGGTTTTTTAAGTGTTAAGCTTTTTGCTTTGCACTCCTGCTTAAGTTCTTTAAAAACATCCTTAACTATATAATGGTATTGATTTGTAGTTTTTGCAACTTTAGAGCAAATCTCTTTTTCTCTTTTGGAAAGAAAGCTAGAGGCATTATTATGACTACCAGGTTTAAATATACGATTTAAGTTTCTTCCAAATAATTGCTTCTTATACTTATTCTTTGACTTTAGTTTTCTTTCTAAGTATTTCTCCACTGTAATTGAGAGAGTTGAAATTTCATCTAGAGTATCTTCACAGGTAATTAACTCTCTAGGATTGAGTTTTCTCATTACACTATCTACATATTCTAGTTTCATTATGGCCGGCCACTTCGCGTATTTCTTTTTCCAATTAGAGTTCGGATCAAGCCAAACAGCAAATGTTTCAGCCCAATCTTCTTCCGGGTGAGATTGAGCGTAGTTTTCCTCTAGATTGATTACATACCTTTTTGAGTATGGCCTTCGGGTATATTCTTTGGGGTATGGGGTTTGGACACGGCCAAATAATTCTGCTCTTTTTGTAAGCTCTCTAAGGCCGTAGGCATTATCTAGGGCATGTGCTACCTCGTGCCTAATAAGCTTCAAACACCAATTAAGATCTTCTCCTTCTGCGTATCCTATATATTGTTTCTCTAGTTCGATTAACTCTTTGCTGAGTAGATAGAAGGGAATAGCAATCCCTGTGATACCGTCAGGACAGAACCATTCGTCAGATATCCAAAAATGAAGTTCTATCTTGATTCCCTTTAAGTCGAGCTCACTACGCACTATCTCAATGGCCTTCTCTACGACTGAGTCTGAGAAGTCTAAATTAAGACTGCAAAGAGGTACCTTTAGGAGATTGTTATTGAGTTTATTCATAGGAGCTATATAGCATTTACACTAGGTTTTGCGCAATGAGTCTTGCTGGTAAACTGTAATAAATACATCAGTTTATGAAGAAATCTTGAGATGTTGTCCCTAAATATTAATTTATTGTTAAAATAGCAAAAGATTCGTATTGAAATTAAATTTTATTCAAATTTGTGCCGTTAAATATAGCAAGAGGACATTATGGATAATGAAATGAAAACTTTCTTTGTTGATGAGATCAAAGAAATTAGAAAGAATATGACTATGGCAATAAGCAGCTTGATCGAGTCTAAAATGGAAAATAACTCCGGTTTTGAGACTTTTGGCCAGCTGGTTGATCGTATTTATGGAACGGCGGCAACTCTAGGTCTTAAAGAGATTAGCGAGTATATGAAAGCTGTTAAAGATGTTAGCTATATGGCCTCTGCTAGTGAGAATGAATCTGGCAAAAAGAAAACGGTTAAATTTCTTATAAAGTATGTGGAGTTGAGCGATCAAATTTGTGAAGCAATTTACAATACTGAAGAATTGGCCAAAATAAATCGACTTCTAAATGTCGAAAAATCTCGTGCAGAACTTCTTAATCGAAAAGAGTTTTTCAGTGTTCAAAAGAAATCCTGTGATATTGAATAAGTAGACAATTTTCTTCATAAGTTCTAGATTTATTATAAATAAATCTAGGAGAAATTTTGAAATTACTACTATTTCTAAGTACGTTAGTACTTCTATCTTGTTCTCATATATCTTCGTCAAAAAAAACTTATTCTGGCCATGGGGCAGAGAGTGTATCTAGTGAGGACTTAAACCTCTACGCACCTAAGGCGCTGGCTAAAGAACTTGTTAATGAAATTGAATCTCAGCAAGAGATCAGGACAACTGGTCTTGGCCAACTCTCACCAAATGGTAAAAATCTATTCTTTTCATGGTCTGTAACTGGGACGAGTCAGGTCTGGAAGATAGATGGTCCTATGAGGTTTCCAATTCAGTTAACAGGGGGAGATAATCCAACATATCTACAGGATATAACAGAAGATGGGAAATGGCTTATTCATAGCAGAGATGATGGTGGAAATGAGTATCCGTCACTTTATAAACAGTCTCCATCTGGTGGGCCTTTAGAGCTTATTTTTGGGCAAGATAAGATTAAGACCACTTATATGCGACAATCCAGAGATGGAAAATATATTTATTTTAGGGCCAATAATATCTCCCCAACAGTATGGGGGATTTATAAGATGAATCTAGCTACAATGGATAAAGAGTTGTTGTTTAAAGGGGAAGGTTATTGGAGCATAACTGATCTGGGTGAAGATGGGGAAATGCTACTTTCACATGCGACTGGAAATGTCACAAATGAGATCTACACTTTTAATGAAAAGACTAAAAAATTATCACCATTACTAGGTCAAAATGAGTCGGAGTCTTACTACGTAAAATATTCCGCTCAAAAAGGTCATTATCTCGTACAAACAAATAAGTTCTCTGATTTTCATAAGCTCTATCTTTATGACACAAAGAAATTTAAAGCAATATCAACTAGAGAGTCAATGGATGTTTCGAGCTTTTCAAAGTCTAGGAATGATGAACGAATTTTAATTCTTTATAATAATAATGGACGTTATGAAATAGAAGGTATTAGCGCCAGAAACTATAAACAAATCAGACTTCCAAAAATGAGTTCGGCTTTACATACTTACTTTGGAGACTCAACTTCGAATGGGCGCTACACAATTTTTGGACAGAGCTTCTACAATAAACCTCGAAGCAGCTTTGTTTATGATTGGAGTAGAGGGACTTTAGTTGAATGGACATTGCCTAGTACTCCTGAAGTTAAAACAGATCACTTCACGCAGTGGACTAATGAATACTATCTTGCAGAAGATGGAACAAAGATACCAATGATTGTAAAGCGACCTAAGCAATGTATTAAAAAGAGTTGTCCTGTCATAATTTCTTTTCACGGAGGTCCGGAAGGACAATCTATTCCAAGCTTTAGCACTGTTTCAGAAATGTACGCCAGTAGAGGCTTTGTTTACGTTAAGCCTAATGTTAGAGGAAGTAGAGGTTATGGAAAAAAGTGGCTTAATGCGGATAATGGGGCCAAGAGATTGGACGTTATAACTGACATTCGAGATTGTGCCGTCCATGTACAAAAACATTGGAGTTTTGATGGTGTTGTTCCTAAGATTGGTGTCACAGGGGGCTCTTATGGAGGGTATTCTACTCTATACGCTATGACTGTTTTCGCTGATTACTTTGACGCTGGTGTTGCGAGGGTAGGTATGAGCAGTTTAGTAACTTTCTTAGAAAATACAGCGCCACATAGAAGATATGTTCGAGAAACAGAGTATGGATCACTAGAGAAAGACCGAGACGTTTTAGAGAAGCTATCTCCAATTAACTATATTGATAGATTAAAAAATCCTCTCATGATTATTCAAGGAGTCAACGACCCGCGAGTTCCTGCAGGTGAGTCTATTCAGTTTAAAAAAATGTTAGATAGTAAAGGAATTAAGTCAACTTTAGTTCTCTTTCGAGATGAAGGACACGGAGTTAAAAAGCGTAAGAACAGAACTCTACAAACAGGTCATACATTAAATTTCTTTATGGAGAATCTATTGTAGTTTTTTAAAAAATAGCTGTAAATAATTGAAAAATTTGAGATAATAACCTCTTCAAGGAAAGATATTTTTATGAAGATGTGGTCAACGTATCGAAAAGATATAATTATTTCTAAGCTACGCAAAATCTGTGAGAATTCAGAGGTTGTAACTCTTTGGCAAAATAGAAACGGTGAAAAGATAAAGTTCTCTGGAGTTATCACTGAAGTTAATGACTCAAACACTATCATAGAGTTAGATCCGTCCTATAAAAAATCAGAGTATCCTCTTACTAAAGACGAAACTCTCTTCGTTCACTATGCGGCCGGAGATGCTCTTTTTAAAAAAGAAACTTTCATGACTAAAGAGCTTGAGATAAATTTCAAAACTCCTGTTGAACTTATGATGAAAGAGAGAAGAAAAATAGAACGCTTCTCATTTAAGTATCAAGATTTTAAAAATGTAACTTTTAAGACTTCTTCTAATGGAGACAATTCTAATGTAAGGACCTTGTCTTCTATTTTAAAAGACCTTTCTACTGAAGGGCTTAGTCTTGTTATTCATGAATCAGAGATCAAGGGCCTTAGTGAAGGAGATAGCGTTTATATTACTGCTATAACTGATCAGAAAATGGATTCGGGTCATCTTGGTGAGATAAAGTATATTGCTCCTTACACAGTCGGAGTGGAGTCTGATTCTCAGTTATTTAAAATTGGAGTGGCATTTACTGAGTCAATGGAAGCTGTCACTTATAAGTCTATTCATTCAATCGTAGATAAAAAGCAAACAAAGCTAAAGGGCTTAAGTGTTGATACATTTAATGGACTTACGGAGAGTGAACAAGAAAAGCTATTACGTAAGATTTCAGAAGATAATCATGTTCTCTCAAATAATATTAGGGAGCAAATTGAAGTTATTGATCGCTTGAGGTACTTAACGACACAGATGAAACAAAAATTTCTTCTTGAGGTTAATCTAGACCTTCTTGCAGCGGCACTGAGAATGAGTTCTAAAGAGCTGGTTTATGAGCTCATGAGTGAAGTAACAGATACGATGAGAGAGGAATTTCTTTATAAGTTAGATATTGCCAAAGCGCCCTCTGCAATTAATAAGGCCCAAGACGAGATTGTAAAGTTTATGAGGGAAAAAGAAAGAGCAGGGGAGCTAGTGCTTGATCCAGAGTCATTCGAAACTTTGGTTTAGTAATTTCAGTGCCTTAGGTAGATTTATTTTTAAATTCTGTAAATAGTATTGAGTTTATACAAATCTGTAGACTTTGCGCGTCATTTGTAAGAGTATGGCCGAAATTAAAACAAATTTGAGGTCATATGAAGCATTCATATTCATTATTATTTACATTAACTCTATCTATTCTAACTTCTTGTGGAAGTGGAAATGACTCATCACCAGATCAGTCGGGTGTAACAGATCTTACGGTTCAAAAGTATAATTTCTCTTCAGTTTCTCAGTGCGATAGCAAAGTTAAGCTTAAGGCCATTTATGGTACTGATGATCGGGTCGATATTTGTTCTTCTAGAATTGGAAAGCGTGAATATGAAATGGCGAAGAGCACGGCCATGTTAATTGAAGCAAAGAATCTTAAGGCGATTGGCAGATTAAATGGAAAGGTGATTTACCAACTAATTTCTGAAACTTTAGAGGAGAGCTTTGGAGCTCCTGCGTGTTCTAATGTTTCTTTTAAGGACGAGAAGTCTCCAGGTTTTTGCTCTGGCTTTCTTTATAACGCTGTAAATACTGACAAGAGGAGTGTTCTAAGTGCAGGTCATTGTTTTTGGGATACTGACAAAGAAGACGTTAGAGTTATTTTTTCTATTAATAACGCTGGAACAAAAATAGTTTCAAATAATCCACAATATTCTTCGGAAATTTTTATTTCTGAAGATCAAGTTTTTAATATTGCTAATACAACAATTGAGAATCAAGATTTTACGATAATAACTTTAGATAGAGCTGTTCAAAATGCTACTCCACTTCAGGTTGATACAAGTGCAAGACCATCAGTAAATGAACCACTTCAAATGATGGGTCATCCATTTGGACTTATGTTAAAATTTACTGAAGGAAGAGTTGTTATCAATGAAGATGATGATGAGAATTTTGGGGCCCATATCAGTTCATTTGGTGGAAACTCAGGTTCTCCAGTTGTGAATAAGAACACCGGTAAAGTTGTTGGAGTTCTCGTTTCTGGACAAGATGACTATAACTACAATTATGCAAATGATTGCATGGAACAGACGACTTTCTCTACAAATGATTCAGGATATGAAGGTGTCTTGAAAATCGGTCAATATATCTACTAGAAATTGGCCCAAACAATGGGCCAATACTCTCTTTTCCATACAAAACTCAGGCTTTTTCTGTACAATGTAGCAAAACTTTTTTAAAAATTACCTTTTAAAATTATTCATCCTCAAAGGAATGTTGCAATGAGCTATAATTTTGTAGATATAGAAAATAAATGGCAAAAATTTTGGAGTGACAATCAAACTTTTAAAGTAAGTGAAGATAAGACAAGGCCAAAATTTTATATTTTAGATATGTTTCCATATCCATCAGGAGCAGGATTACATGTAGGTCATCCACTTGGTTATATAGCTTCCGATATTTATACAAGATTTAAAAGGTTGTCTGGTTTTAATGTTCTCCACCCAATGGGATATGATGCGTTTGGGCTACCTGCTGAACAATATGCTATTCAAACAGGGCAACACCCTGCCAATACAACTAAAGAAAATATTATTCGCTATAGAGCGCAGATGGACAATATTGGGTTTTCTTATGATTGGTCTAGAGAAGTTCAAACATGTGATCCAAATTACTATAAGTGGACTCAGTGGGCATTTATCCAAATGTTTGAACACTACTATGATTTAGATGAAAATAAAGCAAAACCTATCTCTGAGCTTATTTCAAAATTCAGCTCAAACGGTAGTGAAGCAGTAAATGCACACTGTGGTGAATTTGAGCACTTCTCTGCCTTGCAGTGGAATGGATTCGATGAAAAGCAAAAAGAGCTAGTTCTCCAAGAGTTTAGACTTGCTTACCTTGCTCAGACTGCTGTTAATTGGTGTCCTGCTCTTGGAACGGTCTTGGCCAATGATGAAGTAAAAGATGGTCTATCTGTTCGTGGATCTCATCCAGTAGAGCAAAAGAAAATGCAACAGTGGTGTTTAAGAGTTTCAGCGTACGCGACAAGACTACTTGAGAATTTGGATGAATTAGACTGGTCTGATTCACTAAAAGAAATGCAAAAAAATTGGATTGGAAAATCAGTTGGTGCACAAATAGAGTTTAAGGTTAAAGATAGTGATGTTCAGTTTGAAGTCTTCACTACTAGGGCCGATACAATCTTTGGTGCGACTTTTGTTGTTCTTGCTCCGGAGAGTGAACTGGTTGATCAGGTAACTACGAGCGCTCAAAAAACAGCAGTAGAAGACTATTTATTAGAGACGAAAAAGAGAACAGAAAGAGATAGACTTGCAGACGTTAAAAGAGTTTCTGGTGTTTTTACTGGCGCTTACTGTGTGCACCCTTTCACAGGAAAAGACATTCCAATTTGGATTGGTGATTACGTCTTAGGTGGATATGGTACAGGGGCCATTATGGCAGTACCTGCTCACGACTCTAGAGACTATGCGTTTGCAAAACATTTTGATATTGAAATTATACAAGTTGTTTCAGGTGGAGATATTTCACAAGAGTCATACGATGCCAAAAGTGGAAAGATGATGAACTCAGATTTCCTAAATGGTCTTGAAGTTAAAGAAGCAATCGCAAAGATGATTGAGGCGGTAGACGCCAAAGGTCTTGGAAAAAAGCAAACTAACTTTAGGTTAAGAGATGCTATTTTCTCTCGTCAAAGATATTGGGGAGAACCATTTCCAATTTACTTTAAAGATGGAATAGCACATCCGCTATCAATGGAAGATCTTCCATTAGAACTTCCTGAGGTCGATAAATTTCTTCCAACCGAAGATGGTCAACCCCCACTTGGAAGAGCAAAGAACTGGAAAACCAAAGATGGCCATCCTTTAGAAATGTCAACGATGCCAGGCTTTGCAGGTTCATCTGCATATTACCTTAGGTATATGGACCCTCATAATGGAGAAGCTTTAGTTTCTAAAGATGCAAATGAGTATTGGCAAGACGTTGACCTTTATATTGGAGGAGCTGAGCACGCTACCGGACACCTTATCTACTCGAGATACTGGAATAAATTTCTCTTTGATATTGGGCATGTTTGTAAAGAAGAGCCATTTAAAAGACTTATCAACCAAGGAATGATTCAAGGTAGATCGAACTTTGTTTATAGAGTTAAAGGGACAAATAAGTTCGTCTCACTTGGTTTAAAGGATAAGTACGATACTCAGGAAATCCATGTTGATGTTAATATTGTGAAAAATGATCAGCTTGATCTTGCTGCTTTTAGACAGTGGAGACCAGAGTTTAAAGATGCAGAGTTTGAAACGGAAACAATTGATGGAAAAGAAGTCTATAATTGCGGTTATGCTGTTGAGAAAATGAGTAAGTCAATGTTCAATGTTGTAAGCCCTGATACAATTGTTGAAAATTATGGAGCAGATACTTTAAGGCTTTATGAAATGTTTCTAGGACCTTTAGAACAATCAAAGCCTTGGAATACCAACGGTATTGAAGGGGTTCATAGATTCCTAAAGAAAGTTTGGGCCCTCTTTCATAACGATGAACAATTCAGTGTAAGTGATGAACAACCAAGTAAAGAAGAATTGAAGACTTTCCATACTTGTTTGAAAAAGGTCTTAGAAGATCTTGATACATTCTCTTTCAACACCTCTGTTTCGGCATTTATGATCTGTGTAAACGATCTTGCAAAGCTTAAGTGTAATAATAGAGAAGTATTAACTGACCTTATCAAAATACTTTCTCCATTTGCTCCTCATTTGTGTGAAGAAATCTGGGAGAAATTAGGAAATACTGAAAGTATTACTTTTGCATCAATGCCAGAGCTTAATGAGTCCTATCTTGTAGAAAGTACTTTTAAATATCCTGTTTCATTTAATGGTAAGATGAGATTCTTGATGGATATTTCTATTGATGCTTCAAAAGACGAAATTCAAAAAATAGTTCTTGAAAGTGAAGTTGCTCAAAAATGGATAGAAGGAAAGACAATTAAGAAAGTCATTGTTGTTCCAAATAAGATAGTAAATATAGTTGTAGGTTAGACTATTGGCCACTCTTATAAAGGGTGGTCAGTTCAGCTTAAAATTATATTTCTTATGTTTAGAATAGAATTTTGAAAACTTCTTAAAGTTTAACTTTTTCTTATTTCCATAAAATGTCTGCAAGATACTGCGAACATTTTTCTTCGTTGCGATGGCAAAAGGGGTTTTATAAGTCACTCCTAAGTCATTTTTAAAATCTATGCCGTTGTGATAATCAAAAAGTGCAACTAGAGCGAATGCTGGCTCTAAGAAATGTCCTCCAGCAGAACATAGAAGCTTACCCTTTTCAATTAATTTAAAACCGTTAGAGGTCCAGTCTATTCCACAGATATGATAACTTCTCTTTGAGTTTTCAATTACTCCCTCTGCCATTGAGTCACTTGCGACAACAAAGCCACAGGTTGTTGGATATCGCAATTCTATATGAGGGATCATTTTCTCTACATTCGCCTTCTTCCAAGAGGCAGAGAAAACTTGCTGTAATTTTAAATGATATTCTTTAGAGATATCTTTAAAAGCCTGCTCCCTCTGTAGAGAGGCGTATGATAGATGATTTCCGGTAATTGCAATAATATTTTTATTTATAGAGCAGGCCTTCGCAACTTCTCTCGTTATTAATTCTCCTGCATCGTAATCATCAGGATAAAAGTGTCCAATCCAGTTTTTAAAAATTTCTCTAGGCTTTGCTATCTTCTTTCTACCTGATGGATCAATATCCATATTTACAAAGAAGGCCTTAATATCTGCTTTTTGTAATAGACTAAGAATATCTAACTCAAAGTATTTGTAAGGTAGACCTATGAAATATTGAGGTCGGGTTGCAATTGGTCGCTGAACTAATTGTCTAATAGCTTCCATATAAAATGAATGGTGAGAGTTCGTGTAAATTATTTCAAGTTCAACACCAAGATCTGAAGCTGATTTGATTAAATGAGAGTAGGTCGTTGGCCAGAATTCATTTTCAGAGTTCTTAGGATCTGGAGAGACAAAAACTACTCTAGGGTACTTCTGAGCGAATGAACTTAAACTAAAAATTAGAAATACTATTGTAATAATGACTTTCATTAAACTCTCAAAGCAATAATATATTTTGTAACAATTCCATATTCTGTCTCACTAAGTGTTATGGCCATATAGGCCAATCTCTATGATACTAAATAATAGTTAATTAATGGTGAATTTATGAAAAAAGCTCTATATTGTACAATTCTTTTTATTTTATTTGGAGGAGTGGTCATGGCCAAGGAAAATATTAAACAGGCTACATTTGCTGGAGGCTGCTTTTGGTGTATGGAGCCTCCTTTTGATAAGCTTAAAGGGGTTAAGTCCACTATTTCTGGTTACGCTGGAGGTCATGATTTAAACCCGACCTACGAAGAGGTTAGTGCGGGTAAAACAGGACACACTGAAGTTATTCAAATTACTTATGACGAGAATTTAGTAAGTTATGAGACTTTATTAGACACATTTTGGAAGAATATTGATCCAACAGATGCTCATGGGCAATTTGTTGATAAGGGCAGCCAGTACCGACCTGCTATTTTCTTCCATGACGAGACCCAAAAAGAAGCTGCTCTTAAAAGTAAGAGCGACCTTGAAAAGAGCGGTAGGTTCAGTTCAAAAATAGTTGTCGAAGTAACCAAATTAGATAAGTTCTTTCCTGCGGAGGAGTATCATCAAGACTTCTATCAAAAAAGCCCTGTTCGATACAAGTTTTATAGATATAACTCAGGACGGGACCAATTTCTTAAGAAAGTTTGGGATAAATAGGACAAAAATTGCAATTGGTTTGCAAAAATATTGATTCATGAGTATAAATAGCCTCAGTTAAGGGGTAATTTGTGGATAAGACTGAGAGTGAAAATATTGATAAAATAGGGATTTTTCTCTCCCTTTCATGCTGTATTCACTGTCTTTTAACGCCTGTTCTTTTGATGATGGCTCCAGCTCTTGGAGAGATTTTTCAAAATGAATTTATTCACATTGGTCTGTTTGTTCTCGTTGTTCCAATCGCTCTCTATAGTTTTATTAGCACTTACCGAAAAAATGGACATAAGAAACCACTCGTATTTGGAGTTATAGGCCTTTTTGGACTCTTGTCTGGGTTACTCATTCACACTCTTATGGAAGGCGGAAATCATAACGAGATCTTCCATGACGTAGAAATTGGGGTAAATATTATTTCAGGTCTAATCATGATTTATGCACACCTCATTAACTTTAGAGAGAGAGAGTGCAAGAAGTGCTAAGGCACTGAACAATTGGGACAAACCGCAAAGAATTCTAGCTTGTGTTCGACTTGAGAGTATCCCATTAATTCAATTTTCTTATCAATTTCTTTTACAAAGCAGTGATCTAGAACTTTAACTTTCTTGCATTCTTTGCAGATAATATGATGATGGTGGTGGCCAGGATGATTAAACTCATAACGTGAAAACCCCTCATCGAAACTAACGCTATTTAAGATTTCCTTTTCTTTAAACTGCTTTAGAGATCTAAAAAGAGTCGCTTTGTCGCATATTCCCTCTGGAAGCTTATCAAAAATTTCATCTGCCGAAAAAGGTCCATGCTCACGGGTAAGTAGCTTAAGGATCGCTTCTCTAGGTTTAGTTACACTAAGTCCTGAACTCTTAATTATGTCTTTAATTTCATTTTTTTTCATAATTAAGCTTAACATAATAATACTAGAACTAGCCACTATAGGATTATTTGGTAGAATAATTTTACAAAGGATAGTTTATGAATCGATCAATACCAGTAACACTTGTCGTAGGTTTTTTAGGCTCGGGCAAGACGACTTTTATCAACAATATATTGCATGGTGATCACGGTAAGAAGATCGCTATTATAGAGAATGAGTTTGGGGAAGTTGGAATTGATGATGAGCTATTGAAAAATGATGATGATCTCTTTGTCGAGATGAACAATGGTTGTATTTGTTGTAATATGAAAGGTGATCTTGTTAGCTCGTTAGAAAAACTTCTTGAAAGTAAGAAAAGTTTTGAGCACATTTTGATTGAGGCTACAGGTATGGCAAACCCTGGACCCATTATTGAGACATTCTTTTCTTCACCGTCTCTTGAAGAACACTTCTATTTAGACTCCGTTATAGGTCTTGTAGATGGAAAGCATTTTGATTTAAATGTGTTGAAGTTTGAAAAAGATGAGGAGATTGCATTCTATGATCAAATCACTTTTAGTGAGTCAATTCTTTTAAATAAGACGGACTTACTCGATCAATCGAATATCGTAAAAATTGAAAATGAACTGAGTGAAAGAAACCCAAATGCTAAGATCTATCAAACGGTAAATGCTGATATTGATCTTGATAAAGTCATGGGAATAAAATCGTTCGATCTGAATAAAGTTGAAGATTCACTTCCAAAAGAAAGTAATGTTGAGTACCCATTTAGTTGGGCAGGTGTAGTAGAGCTAGATGCAGCCTTTTTAAAATTAACCTTTGATCATACTCATCACAGCGAAAGAATGATCTTTTTCAAAGTCGATGAAGATACTTTAAATGATAAGATGATTAGCTATGCATCCTCACTATTTTATTCACCTCTAAGAAAGCATAAAAGTGGTGAAAACCTAGCTCCTGATGAACATATGGAATTAAGCTTTGATCAGGGCAATCACTTTATTTTAGATATAGAATTTTCTGGAAAGTATGCATTCTTTTTAACAGATTCTCCTAGTCATCTACAAATGAGTATTTTTAATAAATCCCAAGAGAA
Source organism: Halobacteriovorax sp. HLS (assembly GCF_004006665.1). Classification (NCBI taxonomy): domain Bacteria; kingdom Pseudomonadati; phylum Bdellovibrionota; class Bacteriovoracia; order Bacteriovoracales; family Halobacteriovoraceae; genus Halobacteriovorax; species Halobacteriovorax sp. HLS. The sequence goes on along the minus strand of NZ_QOCL01000001.1, from coordinate 82,082 downwards.
GTTAACCTTTAAGAATGATAAGAACTTTAAGAAGGTTAAGCATAATCATGGGCAACAAATTTCTTCTGTTTCATTTGAATTTGAAGGAGAAATAAACCCTCATTCATTTGAAATGTTTCTAAATGTTTTATTTACGCAATATAAGAATGAAATCTATAGGTCTAAAGGAATTTTAAACTTTAGTGGTAATCCTAATAGAGTTATTTTTCAAGGTGTCTACTCATCATTAAAGTTTGATCATGGTAAAGAGTGGGGCGATGAGAGGTCATATAATAAGTTAGTCTTCATTGGAAAAGGATTAGTCGGACCATCATTAGAAGCAGGTATCAAGAATTGTTTAGTTTAATAAAAAAGGAATATAGTATGAAATTTTTAGTAAGTTTGTTTTTTCTCGTCTCTCTTATAAGTTGCGCTAGTTCTAGTACTGGATCGAAGTTACCTTCATCTGCGATGGAAATATCACCATTAATAAATGGAGCAAAGCTACCTTCAATGATGGTTTCAAATCATAAAGGAAAAGTTGTGGATTTGAGCACTGAACTAAAGGGAAAAAAGAGTGTTGTCGTCTTCTATCGAGGAGGATGGTGTCCTTACTGTAACGTTCAGCTTCAAGGACTTAGAAAAATAGAAAAGAAGCTTAAGAAACTTGGATGGCAAATTGTAGGTATAAGTCCTGACTCTGTATCTTCGATTTCTCAAAGTATTAACAAGCATAACCTGGGTTACAAGCTCTACTCTGATAGTTTGGTCAATGCTGCAAAAGGTTTTGGATTGGCCTATAAAGTTGATGACAAGACTAATACTAAGCTTCTAGGTTATGGAATAAACCTAGAAGAAGCTTCGGGTCAAAAACATAGAGCTTTACCTGTTCCTGCTGTTTACCTAATTGGTGAGGACGGTAGCGTGTTATTTAACTACGTGAACCCAAACTATAAAGTTAGACTAAAAGAGTCTATCATTTTAGAAGCCGCAAAAGAATTAAAGTAATATTATTCCCTGAAATGCTAAATCTTGACTATAATTAAGAAAAACATTTCAGGGAGGAAATATGAAAAAATTATTAGTTATTTGTGCATTCTTATTCACTAGTTATACAATGGCTGCAGATTCATCATCTGGTTGTGGGTTAGGTTGGGCCGTACTATCTAAGAATTCACTCGTTTCATCATTTACTAGAACATTTATCAACGCCACTTTTTCAAGTACTATTGGAATGACACTTGGAACTAGTGGTTGTGCTCAGCATAGTATTGTTAAGAATGAGAGTAAAATCATTCATTTTTCTGAAGCAAATTTCTATCAATTACAAAAAGAGATTGCTCTTGGTAACGGACCATATGTTACGGCATTTTCGGGACTAATTGGATGTGAAGATACTCAAAATTTTAATTCACGTATCCAGAAAAAGTTTGATAAGATTTACACTGATGTAAATACTACACCAAATGTAGCATTGAAGAATATCTTGAAAAGTGTTCAAGAAGATCAGGAGTTATCTGCAAATTGTCATATCATCTAAAAAATATAGTCTTAATCATAATTACCTTCGTTTCATTTGAGACGAAGGTTTTTTCACAAAATTATCAAAATAAATTAATTGAAGTATCAAATTCTAGTTATTGGAAAAAATTACTTCACTATGAGGAAGGCTTCTTCTCAAGTTCTTCTCTAGCAGACTCAGATACATTCTTTCTCTCGAAAAATGGTAGGGATAATCTTCTAGAAGAGCTTGAAGCAAATATTGAAGCCTTTAAGAAAATTGAAAGCTTATACACTCCAGAGAAAATGCCGGCCCAATGTGCTTTTCCTGAACGCTTTAACTTTATTAAGAACTCTTTTTCAGAAATTAAATTTAAAGAAGCAAAGTGTCCTGATTTTCAGAAATGGAAAAAGGCCGTGGTTGGTGAAAGCGTCTCTCTCGTTTTTGCCTCTGCATACGTAAATAATCCATCTTCTATGTTTGGACATACTTTTTTAAAGTTTAATCAACGAAATGTTGAGAAGCTTAGTGAAGATATGTTCAACTACGTCGTTGCTTTTTCTGCGCACTCAGATTCAAGTCCGGGCTTTCTCTACGCTTTAAAAGGCCTCTTTGGAGGCTATAAGGGAGTTATCAATGTAAAGCCTTTCTATCAAACAATGAAAGAGTATTCTAAAGTAGAGTCTCGCGACCTATGGGAGTATGAATTAAATTTAGATAAAGATGAAATAGACTCTATTCTTAATCATTTATGGGAGATATTCGCTAATACTAACTTTGATTATTACTTCTTTGATGAAAATTGTACCTCTGTTCTTGCCCGTATTTTAGATCTTGTTTCTGTTGATATTAGTTATGTTGAAAATATGAGGGGCTATTCGCTTCCGACAGAATTGGTCAGAACTCTTAGTGATTCATCGAAAGTTGGTAGCGTAAGATATCACCCTTCTTTAAGGAAAATTTTTTGGGCCCACTATAATAAGTTATCTGACTCAGATAAAGAAGATTTTCATAAACTTGTAAAAAAAGAGGTTGTTGATACCAATGCACAAGTCTATCAAGCAGTCATTCATTATTACGATTACATGAGACACGATCATGAAAATGCAATTGATGAAAACTTTGCTAAATATCAAAAAGAGATTCTTTCTAAGGCGGCAAAAGCAGGGAGAAGCTCAGAAATTGCTATCGACACTCCCATTTCACCAGATCAAGGTCACCTTCCGGCTAAAGTAGGATTACTACTTGGAAAGAGAAATAAAGATACTGTAAATAGTTTTCAAATTCGTCCTTTATATCATGGCCTTAATGATACAGATAAAGGACATGAGCCATGGTCTGCTATAGAGGTTTTAAAGTTAGATTTTAACTTTAATCATGATCAGAATAACGTAGGTATTGAAAATCTGACTATTGTTGATGTTCAAAGTCTTCCTAATTTTTCTTTTCTTGATAAGAATATCTCGTGGGATTTAAGTCTTCAAGTAAACCCTATGATAGAGGACTACAAAGAGAGCTCTCTAAAAACTTCCTTTTCAATGAAACTAGGTGTATCAAAACAAAATTCAAGATTCTTATTTTCTACATTGATAGGCGCTAAGGTTGAGGCCCACGAGTTCTATGAAAACTTCTTTAGAGTAGGTCCTCACTTAAAATTAGTCTCTGGATTTCTTATTGGTAAGTCTAAGTTACTAGCAAATGTTAATTACTTTCATTCTTTAGTAGGGAAGGGAGAGCTCTCAAAGAGATATTATTATGACTATAGTTTAGGTCTTTCTATCCCTGTTTCAACTCAAGGAGTTTTTGAGTTAAAATCTACTAGTAATGGAAGGCTTGGGACTTTTAAAGATTCTTTTGATTCCTATTCTGCTGGGGTTAGTATTTATTACTAACCCTCTCCTCGATATTTTTCAACAGTTCTTCTTATTTCTCTTCTTTGCTTATCTTTCAATTCATCGATTCTCGTTTCATAGTTTTCATGAATTTCAGAGATATCTTTTTCGTTTCTCTTATTAATTTTTGCGATTTTACTTTCGTAATTTTTCTTTGTGTTAACAAGATCTCTATCTTTTCCTTCAATAATAGAATTATATTTATTTGATAGTCTTTTTAATTCATTTTGAAACTTTTCTCTATTTTCAAGTCTCTCTCTACTAAAGTCTTTATTCAGTTGTGATATTTCTTTTTGATTCTGTTCATTTAAACGATCAAACTTTTCTTTAATATCTTTCTTAGAGCTATCTAGTTGAACATTGTAAGACTCAATTGTTCCCTTTCTATCGTTTTTAAAACCCTCTTTAAGGTTATCAATTCGATTTTCAAATGTTGTTTCTTTGGCCTCAATTTCTTTATCGTGTCCCGCTCTCATTTCGTCGAACTGGTGTCTTCTTCTCGTTTCTAGCTTTTGTATTTCTTGAGAGTGTTTATAATTATCATCTACGGATATCGCCATTATTCCTCCACTGGTAGCAATATTATATCTATAAAAAGACTATTATTTGAGAGTGAAAAAAAGACCGATCTTTAGAAAGAATTTATTTTCTAATAAGTATTTGATAGCGTTTGGTTCTATTTTCTTGATGTAGCTCTAGGTTCTTAAGGACTTCTTTATACTTAATATTCCACAAGTTAAAGTGTTCTTCATCAACGAATTCTTGATTTAAAGCATCTAGTTCTTTTTTACTATTTTGCCAAAACTCGTAGTCATTATTTGTGAAGTCTATAATTTCGGGGTTAATCTTTAACTTCTTACAGGCCTTAATAAAAGGGGAACTCTCGAGGCTTGTATCTGTAAAAGTCATGAAAAAAAGTGCGCTAGCATTTGGATGTAGATGATCAATGATATTCTTTAAATATCTTTTGAAATCTCCAATCATATAAGATGAATCAATTGATAATATGAGATCAAATTTATCATTTAAATTAAAGTCTTCATGATCAGACTTTATAAAACTACAAAATTTATTAGATGGAGGTAGGTATGAGAAGTCAATTCCTATACCTTTTATTGAATTCTCATTACAAATATGGACTAAGAGTTCTCCATTGCCTGAGCCAAGATCTAGCACCTTCTTAGCTTGAGATTTTTTTACAATATCGTTTAGAGAATTTAGTTGAATAGGAGATAAGGTATTCAACATTTTAATACTTATTCCATGAATACTTTGACAGTACTTCAAATACGTCTTAGACGATTGAATCGACTTATAAGTTTTTTCAAAGGCCTGTGGAGCTTTTTGTTTGAAGAATTTTCGATTGAAATATGATTTTAGAAATTTCACGAATTTACGCTATGACCTTTGAAAGGGTCTCTGATAAATTCGATTTCTTTTAGGTAGAGACCTCCTCCAGGAGTTATGAAGCCTGTTTTCCTAAAATCTGTCGTACTAAATGCCTCTTCAATATCTTTAATTTCTACTTTTCCCATACCTATATTAAATAGAGTACCCATAATAATTCGAATCATTTGTTTTAAAAAACCGCTTCCTTCGACAATTAGGGCATACGAACCTTCCCGGTTATGTCCTGTGAGTATGTCTTGATTCTCAATAATTTTACAGGTGAAGATCTCTTTATTTTTTTCTGAGTTTGGAGAAGCTTTATAACAAAAATTTGAAAAATTGTGTAGACCTTCAAAAGATTTGGCCGCTTCTTTCATTTTATTAATATCAAGTGGAGTAGTTATATTTGTAAAATAGTCAGAATCAATTTCTTGAGGCAGATTCTTAAATAAGTAGAAGTAAGACTTCTTCTTGGCAAAGTAAATCACTTTAAATTGCTTGTAAGTTCTCTCACACCTTGTCACTCTAATATCTTTTGGAAGATTATTATTTAAGTTATCCATTAATGCTTGAGGAGTGTATTCTGTTGGTAGCTGTAAGAAGCAAATATTTGCTAATGCGTGTACTCCTGTATCGGTTCTACTAGAACCAATTGACTTAATAAAGTTTGAACCTATCATTTCTTTAATTGTAGCTTCCAAAGTCCCTTGAACAGTTTCAAAGTCTTTTTGCTTTTGCCAGCCAAAGTAATTTTGACCATCGTATGATAGTTCTAAGTTATAGTAGCGTTTCATTGTAAGAGTTTGGACCTTAGACTAGGCCCATATCTTTTCCTTTCTTGAGTAGCTCTTCGCGATCTTCTTGACTCATGGAAAGTATCATTTCTTGAATTGATTGAAGTTGTTCAGGAGACATATTTGCCATCATATCTTGTGCCTGTGAAAACATTGCTGACATATCTTCTTCTTGCTCAGCAGGGTAGAAGATTACTTTATCAGTAGTAATTTCGCTTTCATGACCTTCTTCTTTGAGTAATTCTAATACTTTATTAAAGCTTAGCCCCTTATTATCAGCAACTTCATACATCTTCTCTAGTGGAAGTGAAATTTTCTTTTGAGGGTAACCATGATTTGTAAGGTTCTTTAAAACTTGCTCTTTAAAATTATTCAACTCTTCTGACATTTAATACTCCCTTTAGGAGTATTATTATAAAAAATGAATGATCTGTCACTAGCATCTTCAGTAACTTAACTCTCTGCATACAAAGTTATCTTTGTTAAGTTTTGAAACTGTTGCAAATAGGGGATGAGAATGTTTTATAAACTCACTTATCGAGCACTTTATGGCATCTGTATGTGTACCCGCGTTAAAGTAGACATGGCCATCTTCTAGCAGTGAGTGCGCTGCAACAACTGGAAGGTTATATAAGTTCCCAAAGGCAGGCATTGCACCAACTTCACAATCAGCAAATATCCTTAGCATTTCTTTCTCGCTAAAGAGCTTTACTTTCTTTGTGTGAAGAGATTTTCTCACTAGTTTCATGTCGAGACGTTCATTTGCAGGAATTATAATAAGAAAGTCCCCTCGGTCTAGATGAACAGCTAGAATTTTTGCCATTTCATGCTTTTGACAATGGACTTTATGAGCAGTTTCTTCAGCGCTATAAGTTTTGGGATGAAGTATATGGGAATACTCAACGGAGTTCTTGTCTAAATAAGCAGAAATATTTGACGGAATACTCATTATTTCCTCCCATTTTTCTTTTTATTTTAGCTTCTAAATGTCTAAAAAATATGAATAAATAGACTCTAATAAAAATTCAAAAACTTAGGGCCTCTAAAACATGAAAAATAGGTTTAGAAATAAGAAATTCTATATACTGATAACGATTTTCTTCTCGTACTTACTTAGCTTAGTCTTTTTTAAATCTGTTTATATTAATATTTATCATAAGGACCCGCTTAGCTTCTATATCTCATGTAATATTCAGCAATATAGAGCGAAAGTTCTCTTTGGTTCACCAAGTACTAATCCGCACTTTGATAAGCAGCACTTTTTAGATCATGCCATTAAGCCACTACTTAATGGAGTGGAGAATAACTCAGGTTGCGATAGTGTAGAGGTTATCAGCTATAATGAACTCTATAAGGCCATGATTAGCTACTATCATAAATATCTTTCCGAAACGATTAGTAAGGACCAATTCTCTGAGATTATAGAGAATTCATGGATAACAAACCGAATAAAGGACAGCCCAAATATATATATTTGGGATAGAGATTTTTGGTATTTCTCTATCGTGACTGCGACTACCACTGGCTATGGAGATATTTTGCCACGTAGTGAAGAGGCCAGAAGTTGGGTAGGGTTTCAAATTCTCTTTTCAACCTTTATTGCAGGTCTATCTTTTGCCATTATGGGGATAAAATTTGAAAAGTAATATTTCTTACATATATCCATTTCTTTGTGAGCATAATAAGAGTTCATCTAGATTTATTGACTAAAAAAGTATAGGATTGCTCAAAATTTAAATATCAAAATCGAGATCTAAATGAAGTCTTTCCTGCTATTATTTTTGGTAGTTAGTACCTTTAACACTTATGCTGCTCAAATTCGAAATGTTGCCTTAGTATTTGATTTCAAAAATGAAAAGAATACTTCTTACCTTCCTGAACTAAGAAAAGAAATTTCTAAGTTATCCACTTATGACATTAAATTAAGACAGCCAAAAGAACATGTTTATTACAATAATAGTTCTCAAAAAAATACGCTCGATATATTACAGAAACTTTATAAAAATAAGAATATTCACGGAATCTTATTAATGGACTTTATTGGAAGCTCTAGTGTTGTTTCCATGAAGAAATTTGCCAAACCAACGGTCGCAGTAAATGTTTTAAGTGCTAAGGCCCAAGGTTTTAGAATCAAATCTAACTTTAACTTTATCGAGAGTTCTTCAATTGTTAGTTCAAATTTAGATGCAGTAAAAAAAATTACGGGTACAAAAAAAGTAACAATTATAAGCTCTCAAGGTCAGGCCTTAACCAAAGGTCGTATCAAGTCTTATTTAGATGCAGAGTTTTCTAAAAAGAAAATGACTTATAATGTTCTTAGGATAAATAGTTCTAACTATATGGAAAAAATTCCTACAATAGCTGAGGGAGAAACTGTTTTTGTTTCTGAGCTATTAGGTTTTTCTAGTGAAAATTTTTCTGAATTTATTAAACAGATGAATAAGAGAAAGCTGAAAACTTTTTCACTGTCTTCTAAGAAGCACGTTGAAGAGGGAATGTTAGGCTCTGTTTTTGGTGATGATCTAGACTATGTACATTTAACTCGCCTAGCGGGACTAAATCTTCAAAGAATGTTCCTAGGAGATAAGGCCAGCGAACTTACGACGAAAGTACTTCGCTCAAAGAAAATAGTTTTAAATCTAGATACTGCACAATTAATTGGTTTTACACCTAGTTGGGATGCCATTATGAATGCGGTAATTATTAGAAAGGATGTTGTTTCTGAAGAACTTCAACTGAAAGAAGCAGTACTTGCGGCATTGAAGGATAACGTTGATCTTAAAGGTGCTAATGCTGATTATCTAGCAAGCGAAGCCGTGAGAATGAAGTCTATTAATAAGTATCTACCACAAGTAAATCTTGGAGCATCTCATCAAGTTATTGATAAAGACTCCGCTAAAGCTACAAGTTCTTTAGGCGTTAATCCAGAGAAACAAACTGTTGGGACAGTAAGTGTTGATCAATTAATACTTTCAGATGCTGCAATTACTAATATCTCTATTTCTGCAAGTAGCTTAAGAGTTTCAGAACAAGAGAATGTAGCGTTTAAGAACTCATTAATTAAGGATGTCGCGATAGCGTACTTGAATGTTCTACGTGCAAAGTTGATTGCAGATATTCAAGCACGAAATTTTAGGCAGACTCAGCTAAACCTTGGACTTGCTAAGGCGAAAAATAGTGCAGGTGCTAGTAGAAGAACTGATGTTTATAGATGGGAGTCAGAGCTAGCAACCTCTAAAATTCAAATGATAAATGCTAGAGTAGGATTTAAGAAGTATTATGCAGAATTGAATAGAATTCTAAACCGACCAGCAGAGAGTAGATACAAGTTAGAGGATATAGATCATCTGCACCCAATGTTCTACTTATTTAGACATGTGCAGAAAGTACCAAATAATCCTCTCGCTCTAGAAGCTTTAAGAAAGTTTGTTATTTCTGAAGCTAAAATGAAATCTCCTATTTATTTAGCGGCCATAGAGAATGAAGATCTTGTTAAAAAGACAGTAGGTCTTGCTAACAGATCCTTCTTCATGCCAGAAGTTGGTGTTAACTTTAATTATAACAAATCGTTTAGCCGTTCTGGTATTGGATCAACAGCTCCTGTCGGTACTACTATTAATGAAAATTCATGGGGTGCCAGCTTAAATGTAACGCTTCCACTTCTTGCTGGTGGAGAAAAATTCTCTAATAGAAAAGAAGCTGTAAATAAGCTTGTAAGTGCAACGTCTAAACGAAGATCATTAGAATTTGAACTTGATACTTTTGTTAGTAATCAGATCGATGATTTATTCTCTCAGTTGTCTGCGATTGAGTTGAACAAGTTAAACGTTAAGTTCTCTGAAGATAACTTTAGTGCAATTAAAGACCTTTATAAGAATGGTAAAGTAAATATTATTAATGTAGTTGATGCTCAGAATAATTTTTTAACTGCTTCACAAAATGAAGTTGACTCAATTTATGATTTTCTCTCAAGTTATATTGAGCTTGGAAATCTTATTGGTCAGTATGATTTCTTATTAGATTCTACTGAACAAGAGTCAATGTTAAATAGATTAAAAAGCTTTTATAATAAATAGGGGAATATATGAAAAGATTAATAACGGTACTTTTTCTATTACTTGTTGTTTCATGTAAAGAGAAGAAAGTAGTCACGCAAGACTTTATGTATGTTAAGTCTGAAGTTGTATTTAACTTAGGTGGTGACAGACAGAGAACATTTTCAGGTATTGTAGAGTCTGATCTACAGGCCAATATGAGTTTCAAAGTCTCCGGCTCTATTGAAAAGCTAAATGTGAAAGTGGGATCAATTGTTAAAAAGGGTGATGTTTTGGCCCAAATCCTTCAAAAAGATTTCGTTCTAGAGCTCAATCAATTGAAGTCAAGTTATCGCTCAGAGCAGTCGAGATATAAAAGAGCAAGCGAGGAGTATAACAGAATCACTGCTCTTTACTCCAATAGTAACGCTTCGAGATCTGAGTTAGATGAGGCTAGAGCAAATGTAGATGCTTTGAAAGCATCTATACAGGGTTACAAATATAAGATTCAATTGGCCGAAAGAAAGCTTGGCTACACTATTCTTAGAGCTCCAAATAACGGAAAGATTGCTAGTCGTGCAGTTGAAGTTAATGAAAATGTTAGTGAAGGTCAAACGATCGTCTCGATGTTAAGTGAGACAGATCTTAAAGTTGTAATCGGTGTTCCTGAACAAATTATTTCTAAAATTTCTCAAGGAGATAAAGTTATTGTTCAAATCGACTCGCTTTCAGATATGGAGTTTGAAGGGGTTGTGTTTGAGGTAGGTGTGTCAACTGCCGGTGCAGCTGTTTACCCAGTCTCTGTTAAAGTTCCAAATGAACAAGGTCTTATTAAGGCAAGTATGGCAGCTAGTGTGAAGCTTAATTTTGCTCTAGATAAGGGGAAGGAGAACTTGATTGTTGTTCCGTCTCATGTTGTTTTAAAAGATGAAACAGGTACTTATGTCTTTCTTGTAGAGTATGGAAAAGATGGCTTTGGAATTCTGAAGAAAACTCCTGTTGAAGTAGGAGCTTTGCTAAAAGAGGGAATTGAGATCTTAAGTGGTGTCGTTGATGGACAGGAAGTTTTAACTGCCGGTGTTGATAAAGCTAAAGATGCAATGAAAGTGAAAAAATTTAATAAGAAAAAATAAAGAGAGAAAGTCATGAAAGGTGGATTAACAGAATTTGCACTCAAGAAGCAAACAATCACGCTTACTTTTGTTGCAATAGTTTTCTTGACGGGAATAATGTCTCTGAGAAATATTCCTCAGGCAGAGGATCCTGGATTTGTCGTGCGTACAGCACTTGTTATGACATCATTTCCTGGGGCTTCTCCTGAAAGAGTTGAGCAACTCGTAACTAATACAATTGAAGAAAAAATTCAGGAAATGCCTGAGCTTAAGCATATCGAATCTCAATCTAAGACAGGTATCTCTGTTGTTACTATTACAATTAAAGATCAATACAAAGAGATGAGACCTATTTGGGATAAGCTTCGTCGAAAAGTTGATGATGCTACTAAAGACCTTCCTGAAGGAGCGCTTGCTCCATATGTGAATGATGACTTTGGAGATGTTTTCGGATCTGTTATAACGATAACTGGAAATGGTTATAGTTATAGAGAGCTAAGAGACTTTGCAGATGATTTAAAAGACGAGATTTTAAAGCTAAAGCACACTGGTCGTGTTGAAAAGTATGGATTTCAAGATGAGAAAATCTATCTTGAGTATAATCAAGCAAAACTTTCGGAGCTAGAACTTTCTCCTGTTCAGCTGGGTTCTTTACTTCAAGAACAAAATATTCTCCAATCAGGAGGAACTATCTACACAAATAGTGATAGCATTACGATTGAGCCGACTGGAAACTTCTTAAATGTTCAAGAGATCAAAGACACCATAATTCAACTACCAAATAGTAAACGACTTGTTTATTTAAAAGACATTTTAAATATTAGGCGTGGTTATATTGACCCTCCAAAGCAAATGGTTCGAGCAAATGGTGCGGTTGCGCTTGCTCTAGGTGTTTCGCTTCGAGAGGGAGGAAATATTGTTGCTCAAGGAGAGGAGCTGACTCTATTACTTGAGAGAATGAGAAATATTTTACCTTTAGGTATTGAACTAGAGATGCCTGTGTATCAGCCTGAGGTTGTTGATAAAAAGGTAAGTGACTTTCTTAGTAATCTATACCAGTCAATTGTGATAGTTTTTCTTTCCATGCTTGTTTTTCTTGGGGCGAGAACAGGGGCCATTGTTGCTTCTCTTATTCCAGCGGCGATCTTGTTCTCTTTATTTTGGATGGACTTTCTTGAGTATACACTTGATCAGATTACACTTGCTTCACTAATTATAGCCTTAGGGATGTTGGTGGATAATGCAATTGTAATGGTTGAGTCTATTACCGTTCAAGTCCAGGAGGGAAAGAAGCTTCTCAATGCTTGTATAGACTCGGCCAACGAATTGAAGGTGTCTCTTTTGACTTCGTCTCTAACAACGAGTGCGGCCTTTCTTCCTATTTCCACAGCGAAGAACCAAACTGGTGAGTACCTTGCACCTATGGCAGTTGTTGTTACTATTACTCTTCTTTGTTCTTGGATTCTATCTTTAACAATGATTCCTTTGTTTTCTTATAAGTTTTTGAAAGTTGAAGCTAGTGCTGAGGATGAAAATGTTTATGCAGGTCCATTTTATACTAAGTATGTGTCATTATTAAAAAAGGCGCTGGAGTATAGAAAAACGGTCGTTGCAATTTTGGTTGCTTCGTTTGCATTTAGTCTCTTTCTTTTAGGGTTCATTCCAAAGAACTTTATGCCAGAAAATGATCGGCCTATTTTGATAATAAAAATTGAAACACCTAAGAATACCCCAATAAAAAGAACTGCCGAGATCATTGAAGGTATTGAAGGCTATTTAAATGAATCGTGGCTAGTAAATGAGAAAAGAGAAATGGGTGCACTTAATTGGGTAGGAGTTGTTGGAGGGGGAGATCCTCGCTTTTCTCTAACTCATAATCCTGTGCAAGCTGAGCCATACTCAGGTGTGTTACTTGCCAAGCTTTCTCATCTTGATTGGGACTTTTACGAAAAAATTAGAACTGAAACGTATGACTTTATCGTAAAGAATTATCCTGAAGTTACTGCCAAAGTTGAAGGACTAAAGAGTGGTGGAGGAAGCAAGAATCCACTAGAAGTGAGATTTATAGGAACTGATTCTGATCGTCTTAAAGAAAATTCTAAAGAGTTAAAGAGTATTCTTGAAACAACTCCAGGCCTTCGATCTTCGGGTGATGACTGGGGAATCATGAAGAGAAAAGTCATTATTGATATTGATAAAGCAAGGGCCTTTAGGGCCGGAGTGACTAATCAAGATATTGCGACTTCATTGCAGTCTGTTTTTGATGGAACTCCTGTTTCGGAATATAGAGAGGGAAAGTTCTCCATTACAATGCTACTACGCTCTAGTAATGCTAATAGAAATGATCTGTCTAAGCTTGAGACGATGGATATCTTTAGTCAAAGAACAGGCGCTTCGATCCCACTTAAGCAAGTGGCAGAGATAAAGCTTGTTTGGGAAGATGGTGTTATTTATAGAAGAAATAGACTTCGAACTTTAACGTTATATGCTGCGTCTGGTGGGGCAAACCTTGCGAAAGTTATAAAAGAGAAGGTACAACCTTGGCTTGACGAGAACTCACCAAAATGGGGTTACGGTTATTCTTATGAGTTTGGTGGAGAAAAAGAATCTAGCTCACAAGCAACTGAAGCTATTGCAAGTCAACTTCCTCTTGCAGGTATAATCATCATTCTACTTTTAATTCTTCAGTTCAATTCTTATAAGAAGGTTTCGATTATCATGTTGACTATACCTCTTGGTTTTATCGGCGTCGTTATTGGACTTTTCATCACACGTGGAAGCTTTGGTTTTATGTCGCTGCTTGGTCTTATTTCATTAGCGGGTATTGTTATTAATAATGCTATTGTACTCATAGATCGTATTGATATTGAGAGAGATCGTTTTGGTAGAGAGCCTTACGATGCTGTTATCGAAGCTGGAATGAGAAGGCTTAGACCAATCCTAATGACTACAGTTTCAACGATTGTGGGTCTTCTACCTCTTTGGTTTTTTGGAGGAGTCCTGTGGACTGATATGGCCGTTTCAATTATTTTTGGATTATTAGTTTCAACTATTTTGACATTAATATTTGTTCCAGTTCTCTATAGTTTTCTATTTAAAATAGATACTCAAAGAGTTTAAAGTATATTCTATATAGGTCTTAATGACCTATATAGATGTAATATCAGTAATTTATGATTTTTTTCAGTTTCTTTTGTAATTAAGACTTGTCTTAGTTTAATAAATTAGTAAAAATAAAATGTATTTTGTTTAAAATCAATAGTGGGGAGAAATCTCTGCGGTCCCGGTATACTTATTTAGCAGCGCATTGAGGTATGCCGGGATTCATAAAGCTCCTCCAAATTTAGATTGTCTTTAGAAAAGATAGAACTTGTTAGACTTTGTGCGTAATATGTCTGGCCTTGTTATCAAAATCGTTGATAAAATTTGTTTACTAAGACTTCTTCTTTAGTAAATGGAGTTTACGAAATTGAATCTTAAATGGTTAGGACATATTCAAAATAGCAATAAGATAGCTACAAAAGTTTTTGTCTTATTGGTTGTTTTCAGTACTCTAGTCACAATTATTTTCTCATTAGCTCAAACTTACCAAGAATATATCTCACAAGAAAAATTTATCGAAAATCAAATTAGTAATATTGATAAGAATTTGATGGAAGGTCTGACAGATGCTGTTTGGCATATAGATCTTATTCAAATTAATAATATCATTTTAAGCTTATACAACCGTGATTATATTCATTATGTAAACTTTGAAAATAATGACGGAGTTAGTGTTGAGTTTGGCGATAAGAATATAAAAAATAAAATATCCACTTCAATAGATGTTTTTTTTAATAAGAGAAAAGAAAGTAAGAAACTCGGGCGACTAGTTCTTCAAAGTGATAAGAGGTACTTATTTGAAACTTCTAAAAGAAAGTTTATTTCCATATTCTTTTATAATGGTCTAATAGTTCTCGCCATTGCTGCTGCCCTCGTTCTACTTGTTACTCGTTATATAGCTATACCTCTTCATAATTTAAGTCTTTATAGTAGAACAGTCTTTGAAAATGGAGATGCTAATAACTTTAATTTTAAAGATGAGTTTGCTGAAGTCGCAGATACTATTAAGCTTATGTACTTTGATTTGGATCGTAATTTTCAGGAGATCAAAAAGAGTGAAGAGCGATTTAGGGATATGTCTCAATTCAAAAAGAGAATTGTTTGGGAAACTGATTTAAGCTTCGTTGTTACCTATGTCTCAGACTCTCTCAAGACAAATACATTAGGTAAGTATATGTTAGAGTTAGAGCCTTGGGCATCTTGTTCAGATTCACTATTAGAAAAGGTACTAATTTTAAAGTCTTTACAAAGTTTCAGAGATCTAGAGGTGAACTTTCTCTTAATGGGAACACCTTGTTTTTGGTCTGTTTCAGCTAAACCTTTCTTTGATGATAAAGGAAGGCATATTGGCTATAGATTTATTTCAGAAGATATTACTCAAAGTAAGCTGTTACAAGATAGACTTGAGCAACAAAAAGAACAGATGAGACAGTCGCAGAAGCTAGAATCCTTAGGACAAATTACTGGAGGATTGACTCATGACTTTAATAATCTTCTTATGATTATTCAGGGAAGTCTTAGAAATATTTCAAAATCCATAGAAAGAGGAAAGGACTTTAATAAATACCTTAAATCTGCCACAGGTGCTGTTGATAGAGGACGTAAATTAACTAAGAAATTGTTAATCTATAGTAGAAAAGAGGTCTTGTCTCCGACCAAACAGAATATTGATTTTCTTATAAGTGATATGCAGGACATGTTAGAGAAATGTTTAAATGAGAAGATTGAACTTAAAGTTAAACTTGCTCTTGATAAATCAGAGGTGCTTATCGACCCAATAGAGCTTGAGAATGCTTGTATTAATATGGCAATAAATTCAAGAGATGCTATGCCTGATGGTGGAGTGATTTCACTTTCCACACGGAAGGTCTTTATTGAGGACCCTGATGAGTTGATAGAGCGCGGAGAGTATATTGTTCTAAGCTTTAAAGATACTGGAAAGGGGATAGCCCCTCATCTCGTAGATAAAGTGTTTGAGCCGTTCTTTACAACTAAAGAGATTGGTCAAGGTACGGGTCTAGGTCTTAGTCAAATATATGGCTTCATGAAGGATTCCAAAGGAAAGGTAGAGCTTCATAGTAGTGTTAATGAAGGAACGTGTATCGAGATGTTCTTTCCAGTGATACAGCAGAAATATACTTACTCAGTTCCAGTCATTTAGGTGAAATTTAGTTTAAATTAAGCAATTAACTCCTAGAATTATGACATGATAATTAAATGATTAATGTAATTCTTGTAGATGATGAAACAGACTTATTTCCTCTCTTTAATGTTAAGTTTAAAAGAGAAATACGTAATAATGAAATCAAATTCAATTTCTTTACTTCTGCTCGAGATGTTCTTGAGTTTATAGAATCGTCTGCTAATGATAGTTTTAATTATATATTAAGTGATATCAATATGCCTGATATGAATGGTCTTGAGCTTCTCGACTCAATAAAACGATTCAATGAAAATCAAAAAGTCTTTATTATTTCAAGTACAAATAGTGAAGAGAATAATATTAAGGCCAAGAGAATTGGTGCTGACGGTTTTTTACAAAAACCAATAGACTTTAAAATTTTAAAAGAAATTCTTGTTTAAGCTGCCTTTTGTCTTTTTTCGTAGTATTTTTGAGCTATCTCTCTAGCGTTATCTGATAAGTATGCAAAGCTTAGTAGTCGATCATTAAATTCCCAGTGCAGAGTTCTATCAAATAGCAATAGACATTTAAGAGCATTGAAATGTTTCTCTTCGTTTGCAATTAAGGTGCTATTAATAGTCTTTGCAAGTTGAGTGAACCCTTTGCCCTTTGATTCCCAGTATGTCTTTACCATCGCAAGGTAATAGACATCGCTATAGGAGCTTTCTTTGAGATACTCCTTATCGAAGTACTTCAGGATATAATGATTAATATAGTTAATGGCCACATTTTCATCTTCATAAGCAAAGTAAAGAATAATTCTTCCTATATCAAATAAAACTGTTTCAAGAGCAACTGGCATATTCTTTTTTCTTGCAACATCAGCATAGTGAATAAAACTGCGAGTAGCAAAGCTCATCATTTTAGGATTTTCTTCGACAAGCTCAATTGAAATTCTATAGTAGTATGACATAGACTGAAACCTCTCTAGGTCTTTATTATCAAGACTTGTTCTAAAGAGTGTATTGAAAATCATCAGGTGCATCTCTACAATATTTTCTCGATCATGATATATGGCCTCGTCAATTGTCTCTAAAAGCTTTTCACAGACGAAGGGGATGATCTCATTGTGAGAAGGTTTTAGATGAGAGAGAATCTTCGTTATTCTTCCTAAGATATATGCTTCAGGCCATGTGTACTCTTTTTCTAAATGATAACGTCCTTCTTGGGAGATTCCCTGAATAAAGAAAGCGTCTGACTTTCTCCACTGTGTTGATTCCTTGTCATAGTTTTGCATTAACTCGCTCAAGATTTCATGAATGCTATCGAAAACTTGAAACATGAGTTGTTTATCATCTCTTTTAGAGGCCGTGTAAGCAATATTGGCCAAAACATCAAATGTATAGAAAACCTCATTTTTAACAGCTTCTTCATTACTTACAGTCTTTACATATATAAGTCCGTCAAGAATTTGTTTCTGCAGTAAAGGTAGAAAGTAATTTGGCTTGATAAAGAGACTTATAAAGTAGAGGTAAGGAATTATTCCACCTATGGCGCAGATTGTAAGTACATAACCAAGTATTAAAAGACCTCTGTAAAGTAGATGTGTTTCTGGAAATAGATTAACTAATATTAATGTTAGATTACAAACTAAAATGAATCCCATTCCAAGTATGGTAATTGGGTTGTGGACAAATAGTTTTGCTAGGCGAGGAGTATAAAGGTTAGAAGTCAATGTGATTATAAGCGCCATTGAAGTCAGAAGTGCACCTAGGAAACCTATGACTAGTCGATTGGCAAATGGTAGCCACTTGCTTAGATAGCGAGTCTCTACGTTTAAAACTGAAACACTCAAATAGTAAATCCCTACAAAGAGAAATACTAGTAAAAGACTACTTGGTAAGTATGTATAGAGAAAACTTTTTTGTTTCTGATTTAATTTCATTAAAAGCTTATCGACGTACTATTTTAATGAATTAACTTAAGATAACTATAAGTCAGCTAGAGGCCGACTCATATTGTCTGAGAGCAAAACTCCATAGTTTCACCATAATTATAAAACTTGCTGCAATTGCAACGAGAAGATAAATGAGATAGTGCCACATATTTTGATCTAGTAAGAAATGAACTGGAGCCGAGCCTATGATAAGTATAGGAATAGCAAACTTAAGCACTCTTCTAGAGAGTTTAGAATAGATAAAGTCAGGCCAACGACTTAGATTTTGCATTTGCATTCTTAAAAAATTTATCCCCATTCCTTCTGTCATCCAAAACATACTAGTTGAAATGATAATTTCTAGTATAGCTAAAAGTATAAAGGAAAGTATGACTAGAAGAGGCAGTGCTATCCAGGCAAGTATCGTTAAATCTATTTGTCTACCGTAGTAAATAACACAGGCCCAGATAACAAAAATATTACACAGGCTAGAAGGTCGTACGTATCTAAAGAAAATAGTAAAAATTGAACTAATTGGCTTAAGTAGGACAAAATCGATATTACCTATTTTTAAATCTCTGGAAAAGACCCAGAAACTTTCACTCAATAAAGTCATATGTAGATGATCTACACAGAGCATGAATGAAGTAAAGAACATGAGTTGTTCTTTAGACCAAGGCCCTATAGTTTGTACGTGGTCATATATTATTGAGACGGTCGCTAATGTTGAAAAGTAAAAGAACAAATCCATAAGTATTAATAAAAAGAAATTAAGTCTAAAGCTTGTCGCCATGGAAAAGCTTGTGGAAACAAATAGTCTATAGACTTTTAAATAATGAGAAATTGTCTTCATTACATTCCTGCCGCAGTATAAAGCTTCATTCCACGATTCCAGATGAATTTATTTATTAATATAAAGATTGCCATCCAGCCTATTATGACTAATGGAGCCGAACTAAATAGTGAAAATTCCCCTGTAAAAACTTTAATAGGGTAGTAGCTCAAGTAAGGAAAAGGTGTGTAGTTTAAAATATCAACGAACCACTTAGGGTACAACTCTAGAGGTAGAATTGCTCCAGAAAGAAATGCCGCTGTAATTTGAAGAATAACTCGTAAAATCCATGTTTCTTCTAACCAAAAGGATAGGATCCCTGTTAGGTACTGGAGTGTAAACCACATGAGACTTACGATAAAACAAAATACATATCCTTGGAATAGGAAACTAAATGAAGGTAGCTCTATTATCCCTATTAGAGCAATCATACCAATTGTCACAAATGATATAAAGGTTTGCAGTAATTGAAATGATAAGAATGAAGCGGTGTGAAATTCCCAAAAGTTAAAAGGATAGATGAGATAACTCGATATTCGACCTAATCTTATATCTTCAGCAAGATTATGAGAGGCATATCCTCCCGCAATTAATGAAACAATTAAGTTCCATGAGTGATAAGTAATCATTTGTTTGAAGTTGTATCCACTAATGAGTTGTTCTTGATCTCCAGCATAAATGGACGACCATAAATTATACTTGATGAAGAAGAATACAATAGAAGGTCCAATTACTTGCAAAAAGAAATTGAGTCTATAAGCTGTTAACTGTGACCAGCTTATTTTCATTGTCTGAATCCACTTTGAGAAATTATTCATTGCAAAGTATCTCAGGGTTGTTCATTAGACTTTTCATTACTTTTTCAATAGGTAAAATATCGGTGTTGAATTCACTGACTGGATATTGAGATATGATCTTGGCACTCACTTCTCTAAGCTCTTCTTCGGCAATCAGTAGTTCAACACTATGATCTGATATCCAACTGGACTTATACTTTGCTAGAAATTCTTTCTGCTCATTTGAAATACTATCGTTGAATTGAAATGAAACTCTTTTTTCAGTACCTAATATCTTTTCAAAATCTTCAATTTTACCGTCATAGGCCTTCTTTCCACCAAGAATGAGAACAATTCTTGAGCAAAGATCGTTAACATCAGTCATATAGTGCGAAGTTAAAATAATAGTGCAGTTGTTCTTTCGGTGATAATCCTTAATAAAGGCCCTGATATTTTCTTGAGCAACTAAATCAAGACCAATAGTAGGCTCATCTAAAAAAATGACTTCTGGAGAATGTAGTAGTGATGCCATGAGCTCCATCTTCATTCTCTCTCCTAGAGACAGCTTTCTAACATGTATATGGAGGAGTTCTGTCACGCCAAGGAGCTTACTCATATGTTCAATTTTCTTATCGAATTCTAGCTTTGGAATTTCATAGTACTTCTGTAATAAATGAAAAGAGTCCATTGCAGGAATATCCCACCAAAGTTGAGACTTTTGTCCCATCACAAGAGCAATTTTCTTTCTAAACTCTTTGTCTCTTTGAGATGGATCATGGCCTAAGACATTTAACTCCCCTGAGCTAGGTACGATAATGCCCGTAAACATTTTCATCAGTGTCGTTTTACCTGCACCATTTGGACCAAGTAGTCCGACAATTTGGCCTTTTGGAATATCTAGATCAAAGTTTGAGACAGCATCCTTGATCACATAATCTCTTGAATATAGGGATTTTATCGAACCAAGAAACCCTGGAGATTTCTTATAGCTTTTAAAGCTCTTCTTTAATTTATTTGTCTTAATCATTGTGAGATAATACGAAAGACTTTGTCGATTAGG
Source organism: Halobacteriovorax sp. HLS (assembly GCF_004006665.1). Classification (NCBI taxonomy): domain Bacteria; kingdom Pseudomonadati; phylum Bdellovibrionota; class Bacteriovoracia; order Bacteriovoracales; family Halobacteriovoraceae; genus Halobacteriovorax; species Halobacteriovorax sp. HLS. The sequence continues at coordinate 61,553 of NZ_QOCL01000001.1, read as the reverse complement.
CAAAGAAAAATTTTAAAGTTAGAGGTCTTATTGTTAAACAAAGAAAAGTTCAAATTTTATTTAGAAAATCTATATAGACAGAAGTTACTCTACCTCTTAGCCCTTGCGTTAATTATGGGTTTCTTAGGGTTAATTTTCTTTAAGAACTTTATTTTTGCTCTCATATTTATTGGCGCACCTATTATTATTTCTACAGTTATAAAGCTTAGTAAGACTGTCGCTCTTTCTTCTTTTGGAGCGGTTGAACTTGAACAATACAAATATCCACAGGTGTATGAAATCATACGAGAGCTTTCCTACCTCTCTCATTTAGATCATGTACCAGAGCTGTATCTGATTCCAGGTGAAGTTCCAAATGCTCTGGCAGTTGGAGAAGATGATTCAGCGGGAATTGGAATTAGTGAAGGTCTACTGAGAACCCTAAGTCATGCTGAACTTAGAGGAGTCTTGGCCCATGAGGTATCACATATAAGAAATAGAGACCATAAGGTCTTAAAAGTCATTCACATCGCTTATTCAATGAGTAGCTTTATAAGCTTTAGTGTAAATATCATTCTTATTTTATCTCTACCTTTAATTTTAACTGGTCGTGTTCAATTTTCAGGTATTCTCATTTTATTTGTTCTTCTATGTCCTAACTTAATTCAACTTTTGGCCTTGGCCTTTATGAGAAATACTGAATTAAAAGCAGACCTCTGCGCGGTAGAACTAACAGAAGAGCCTGAAGCTTTAGCAAGTGCTCTTTTGAAAATTAACAAATTTCAAAAAAGTCGAATGAAACAATTCTTTATTCATAAAACTCATCATCGTGATCACTGGCTCGATACTCATCCAAGTCCTATTAGAAGAATTAAGCGTCTAAATAAATTGGCAGCGCCTAATTAGTGGACCAATCAACTTCAGGCATTCCTTTGGATTTTAAGTAGGTGTTACATTTTGAAAAATGCTTAGATCCAAACCACCCTCGATATGAAGAAAGTGGTGATGGGTGAGGAGAGGTTAGAATAAAGTGCTTTTTTGAATCAACCTTCTTTGCCTTTTTTTGAGCTGGAGCTCCCCAGAGGAGAAAAACAATATCACTTCTTTGCTCATTAATGACTTTGATGATTTTGTCAGTGAAGATTTCCCAACCTTTTTTCTGATGAGAGCCTGCATTAGCTTTCTCAACAGTTAAAACATTATTGAGAAGGAGAACTCCACCCTTTGCCCAATTTTCTAAGTTCCCATGATTTGCTATAGGAATAGAAAGGTCGTCGTGGAGCTCTTGGTAAATATTTCGAAGTGAAGGTGGTATTTTCACTCCTTTATTTACAGAAAAGCTAAGCCCATGGGCCTGATTCTCTCCGTGGTAAGGGTCTTGTCCAAGTATAACAACTTTTACTTTATCTAGTGGTGTTGCATTAAGAGCTGCGAAGATATTTTCCTCTTTGGGATAAATCGTCTTACCTGCTTTTATTTGATGATTAAGAAAAACCTCAAGCTCTTTCATATATTCTTTATTAAATTCTTGTTTGAGAAATTTAGTCCAACTTGAATTCAATTTTAATTTAGATAATTTCATGGGATTATTATTGCAATGATTAGAAAACTTCGTAAAGGTAATTTGAATATGATTGAAGCTTCATTTGAAATTTTTGGAAAAGTGCAGGGTGTAATGTTTAGAAAAACTCTCATAAGAGCGTGCCACAATAGATCTCTTGAGGCCGGAGCTACTAATGATCGTTTAAATCTCAAAAGAGTTACCTTTAGTGTGATTGGTGAAGAAAGTGAAGTAGAAAAGCTCTGTAATGATCTTCTGTCTTTGAGCGAACTAAACTCTTGGGGAGCAAGTGCAACTGCTCTAAATAAGCTCGGAGACTTTGTTAAGATAGATAATCATGAAGTGACGACAAGAAACTTTCAGCAGATCAAATTTTCAAATAGCGTAGAGTTTTTCTTATAACTTAATTTTGCTGAATATATTTAGAGATAGGAAGAGTAAGTATTTTAGTTACGTCTTCTCCTCTGCACCTTCCTGATTCGCAAATCTTCAGATCTTCGCAGAAACCATTGTGTTGATAATCTTTCTCTCCACGGACTAGAATTCCTTCTACATCCATTGTAATTTCATTTATGACAGGAGATCCTGAGTTAACATGAAAAGCATCGATCTCAGCGACGAAGAAGTTTTCATGATCATCCTTTCTAAGTTTCCCATTTGTCGCAATTTTCATTGGGATACCTGAAGGAAAGCCAATTAATGCTAGTTTCTCTCTTGTGGTAACTTTTCCAAATTTTCTAGTCTGTAGAAACTCACGGTCAGTGACGGGTCTCTTTAATTTTATTATTGCCCAATCTTCTTTTGTTTGAGAATTGAGTTTTCTCTCTAGGATTTCTTCACAACCATAGACATTTGTTTTCTTTATTCTGTATCTATTCATTGGTTCAAATTTCTCACCTAATAGGTCGGATCTAAAGTCAAAGACAAATGAGCTCGTTTGACAGTCCCATTGTGTCTTTAGGCAGTGTCCAGCTGTAACAACAATATCTTTGCCGATTAAAAACGAAGAGCAGCGTGCGGCCTTAGGCTGACCTCTGTATGGTACACCTTCGCAAAACCTCGCTGAGTCTCCGTAGTCTATGGCGGCCAATTCATAACTATCTGGATATGTAACTAGTGAGTAATTTGAAATAATTGCGGCCACGGCCTTTGATGCATTTTGAAGAGCACCATTTTCGACTTCATAGGGCTCAAATCTATCATCTTCACCATAAATAACCTTGAAACGATCAGACGACTGGGCGTGGATAGAAAGAGTTAGGCCAATAGCTATGGTGAGAATTTTCATGGCCTAAAACTAATTAAAATTAGACGTTTAGGCCACGAGGAGATAATTATTACACTGAGTCAGTGTGTCAAAATAAAATATACCTACACTAGAAGTGGTATGGAAAGCTAGAGAAGTCCTGATCTCTTTTTTCTAGAAAAGCATCACGTCCTTCTTTGGCCTCTTCAGTTCCATAAGCAAGTCTTGTGGCCTCTCCAGCAAATAGTTGCTGACCAACTAGGCCGTCATCGAGTAAGTTGAAGCCAAACTTTAACATTCTCATTGCCGTTGGAGATTTAGAGTTAATTAAAGCTCCCCACTCAAGCGCCACTTTCTCCAAGTCTTTGTGAGGCACGACCTTATTTATCATTCCCATATCAAAGGCCTCTTGTGCAGAGTAGTTTAGACCTAGAAAGAAGATTTCGCGGGCACGTTTTTGTCCACACTGTCTAGCGAGGTAGGCCGAACCGTAGCCTGAATCAAAGCTTCCTACGTCTGGGTCTGTTTGTTTGAATACTGCGTGCTCTTCACTGGCAATAGTCATATCGCAAACAACATGGAGCGAATGACCTCCACCAACGGCCCAACCTGGAACAACAGCAATTACTACCTTTGGCATAAAGCGAATTAACCTTTGAACTTCAAGGATATGCAGTCTGCCAAGTCTCGCAGGATCTTTCTGTCCTTCGTCTCCGACGTATTGGTAACCATCTTTTCCACGTATTCTCTGGTCCCCTCCTGCACAAAATGCCCAGCCGCCATCTTTAGGAGAAGGACCATTTCCTGTGATAAGTACTGTTCCGACATCAGATGTCATTCTAGAATGATCTAGGGCCTGGTATAGTTCATCTACCGTTTGTGGTCTAAATGCATTTCTAACCTCAGGTCGATTAAATGCTATTCTCACTGTACCTTGCCCTTTTGCTCGGTGATAAGTGATGTCTTTGAAGTTAAAGCCTTCAACTTCAGTCCATAATGTCGGGTCAAATATATCAGAAACCATAAATACTCCTAGATTGTAGCTCTATATATTCAATTTTTTAGGAAAACTGTCAAACTCTAAGCGATAAATCTTTATGTAAACTTGAATAAGCTATTCTAATTACTAGACCGAAAAGTTAAATGAAAATAAAGGAATGGCCATGGAAACTTTTAAAGTATTAATTGCAGATGATGAAACGGAAATTAGAGAGATTCTTGAGAACGAAGTAAGTAGTGTTTTCGAAGGAGAAAATATTGAATTCTTCTTTGCTGCGGATGGTTTAGAGGCAGTTGATTTAATCAAAGAGCATGGACCAGATTTAGTACTTACAGATATGAAGATGCCCAGAATGAATGGAGTTGATCTCATTAGGTACACTCGTCAGATAAAGAAAGAGCCAATTATCATTATGATCTCAGCTTTTGGTGATCGTGAAACTCTTGTTAATACTATGAGGCTCGGGGCTTTTGATTTCTTTGAAAAGCCTTTTAGTGAAGATCAGTTAAAGATCTGCCTTTTAAGAGTAAAGAACTTTATTCAATTTAAAAGAACAATGTTTAATCAAATAAAACTATTTTTACAAGATGAGAATGTTAGAGAAGAAACTATTGAACAAGTTTTCGAATTTGTTAATTCAATCTCCAAAGAACGTTATACTTCTGTAGGAGAGAGCTTCATCAAAGGATCAATTGATTTTGATCTCAACTTAGACTGACTCTTTACACTTTCGAGGGACTTGTGTAAAAAAATCTCCATGGAACTCAAGGCCCGTATAATTCAATTTCTTAAGCAAAATTCGATTCCGTTTACAATTCGAGAGCATGAAGCTGCGAGCACTTGTGAAGACTCTGCTAGACTTCGCGGAGAAGATCTTGCCATTGGTGGGAAGACTCTTCTTTTTAAAGATAAGGTGGGCTTCAAACTTTTCGTGATTTCTGCTAAGCTTCAAGTTGACTCGAATAAGGTTAGAAAGATTCTAAACTCTAGTAAGCTAAGGTTTGCAACAGCTGGGGAGTTAATGGATCTGTGTAGTGTTGAAAAGGGTGCTCTTCCTCCTTTGGGAAGACCTGTTCAAGATTTCGATTTATTTATTGATGAGTCTATTAAAGCAAACGATAAAATTGCTTTTAATGCTGGTCTATTAACAACTTCAATTATATTAAAGACTGAGGATTATCTCAAAGTTGTAGATGGTCAATTCTGTGAATTTTCGAGGACAGATAATTTATGACATTTCTTAAAGTCGACAATATTTTCAAAAGTTATGACACGAAGTCTATTGCTGTTGTGGATCACATTAGTTTTGAAGTGAAGAAGAATGAGATTATTAGTATCATTGGCCCTAGTGGAACGGGAAAAAGTACTATCGTAAAAATTATCGCAGGACTACTGGAGTTTGAAAAAGGAGAAGTTACTTTCCTAGACAAGCGACTAGTAAGTACGCAAGAGAAGAATACAGATTTGTTAAAGAAAATCTCCTATGTTCCACAGGAACTATCTCTCGATTCAACACTTAGTGTTTTCCAAAATATTGGAAAGAATCTAGATGAGGAGAATGAGGAAAAGCGCCACCATAGAATAAGAGATATGATTGAGGTGTTCGGCCTTCAATATAAAGACGAAAAATTTCCTCATGAACTCTCTACCGGACAGAAGGGGAGAGTTGAAATGGCTAAGGCCTTAGTTACACAACCAAGGCTTCTCATCTTAGATGAACCTTTTGCTAATCTTGATAAAGTCCTCAGAAATGAATTAAAAGAAGAGTTAGTTGAAATATTAAGGGAAAGAAGTATTTCAGCTCTTATTGTTACCCATGACCTAGAGGATGCCTTTTCACATTCTGATAAAATACTTGTTCTCAACGAAGGTCGAGTTAAGCAGTTCTCTACAGCTCGAGATATTTATCTAAAACCAGTAGACGCTTGGGTGGCCAAGTTTTCTGGTAGTGTTAATCTCATGGCAGGAAAGATTATTGATAAAACTGATGAGCATTTTATTCATGAAAATAAGCTAGGTATATTTCCTATTCTAAACGTGGAGAGCGGCCTTAGAGTAGGAGACTTCGCGTATATGTTGATTAGACCAGAAAATGTTCATATTGATCAACAATCGCCTTTAAGAGGTAAAATTAAGCGTTTGACTCATCTTGGTGCCTTTCATGAAGCTTGGCTACAGGTCGGTGGTATTGAGAAATTTAGAATGATTGTTGCAAACTCGGAGGTTAGCTCTCTTAAAAAGAGTATTAGCTTTACTGTTGATGCGTCGCAGAGTTCGTTGATTAAAATATAACTCTCAGTATACAGGTCTATAAAAATAATTACTTTAAAATTAGAATCCTCTTTGATAGCGTTAAACTTTCTTATTTAACTAAAGAGGATTTATGAAGTTCTTACTCATTCTATGCTTATCTATACTTGTAGTTTCTTGCAAAGGGGACTCAGCTGCTGAAAACCCTCCAATTGCCTTTGTTGAAAACTTGGAAGATATTAATACTTTACGTAGCGAGCTATCTGCTTCTTGGGAAAACTGGCAACCAACAACAAGAAACCAAAAAGATGTTGTCATCTATCCTGAAGGTGAAATTGAAGAGTCTCATAACTCTGATCTTATTTGTCACTATATTTATGATTCAATTATTTATACAACCATATGGAATAGAGAGGCCGAGACATTTGATATAAGTAGAGAGCTTATTAATTTTACACTTGGTGAAAATTCTACTGAAGAACCAGGAGTATGTAACCTAAGAGCGAACCACTCATCTACTGGAGATGCTCTAGGGCTTTATATCACTCCTACTATTTTATTATACCTTGACCAATTAGGGGATGAAAACTCACCAATGCCCTTTGATACGATTAGGCCTGTTAGAATGACTAAGGCCTTAGTGAATGGACTAATCACATGGAATCTAACTTACTATATAGAAGCTGATATTGAGGCCGTGTCTGGTTTGAACTTAAAAAATATTAAAGTAGATAAGTTTGCAAACTCTATAAGTGGTGACTTTAGCGTAACTTTTGCTTCTGAGGTTCCTCCAACGGCGTGGCATTTGAAGACTTCTTATAACTTTAGTACAAGTGATGGACAAGCTTTTGGTGGTGAAGAGAAAAATGTTCTCTCCATCAATTCTATCTTTATTCAGTAATATCTTGTGACATACATTTATTCTTAGATGCTAATGATTTCATAATTTCTTTAGCATCTTTTTTTAAATACCAGTGAGTGTTTATCTTTTCATCATTAATTCTTACTTGATAGATTGCTTCTTTCCAATGCTTTTCTAAAGAACATTTATCAGTTGTTGGTACAAACTTCGCACTACCACAGCTGGTAACTATGGCAAGCATAATTAAAATTGCTAGATTCTTATAATTCATATTCATACTCCTCACAATCTCTCTCTCTTCTAAAGAGCTCTTCTTCACCTCCACCTGGAATCCTCTTAAAAAACCAATAGAAACAAATATTCTCTTTCTTGTACTCTTTATCCTTTAGAATCGCATCTCTGATACTCCAAGGAAGTTTTTTGAGATCAAGCTCTTCATCTTTCTTGGAAACTTTTGTTGGGATGGGAGTCTCAGTTTTTTTCTTTTGTTCATTATCACTAGTTAAGAGTACTCCGAGCGCAGCGCCCGCCAAGGCCGTAGCCGGTAATATACTTGTAGGGGGGGAGAGCTGACTACTGATTGATTTAATGGAGTCATTAATATCATTAAAACTACCGTCTAAATTTTGAATCTTTGGAAGAAATAAATCTTCATTTTTTAATAAAAGCTCTAGCTGTTCTTGACTAAGTTCACCTAGAGCTCCACCAGCTGCCAATTGAGAGGTATTGAAAACTTGTCCAGCCTCAAGGGTGAATGGTTTGATATTAGTAACTGTTGTGTCTATGACACCCTCTAATAGTGCAGTGTCAGTGACGCTCTTTGCTTTTACTAAATAAGTATTCGTCAAAAACTCGGTACCTCTTATGGCAAGACTCACTTGATTCGTTTTAAATAATATCGAGTCTTCATTCGGGACTTTCTTATTAACTTTTACTCTAAAGCTTCCTTTCATCAAGTTAATGATTCCGGCCGTACTCGCAGGAAACTTTTCAACAATGATTTTACTTGTTGGACCAATTAGGAGAGTAGTCTTATCTTTAAATAGTATTTTAATAAATGAGCTCTTAGAAGTTTCTATGATATCTTTTTCAAATATTTCAGATTGTTTATTCACAGTCTTTATTTCTTGATTTCGGGTTAGAGAGATCTCTCCCTTTAACTTCGTAACACTGCCTATAGGTCCAGTCGCCGCAAATATATGAGACGCAAATACAAGTAATAATAAACTCTTAATAGCAAAGCTCACGTGATCTCCATTCTTTTTGTTTATCTGTATTCTACCTAGAAAATATTAAAAATCTATTACGTATATAGCCACGAAATTCTTTCGCCTATTTTTAAAAAAAGACACGCTTTTTTAATAAGTTATAGATTTAATTAATATTTCATACTCATTTATCCGATAATATTTGTAAGAATATTATTAGGAGAATGAAAGTGTCAGGTGATGTCCCATTTTTTTACGATACAAAGAAGAAATCAGTAACAGAGCTAGTTGACGGAATGGTTGTAGGTCGAAATAAAGACTGTGACATTTCTGTTGTAGATCATAGAGTTAGTGGTATGCACTTTAAGGTATCTATTAAGGCCAATGAAGTCTATGTCACTGACCTAGAATCTTCTAATAAGACTAAGTTAAATGGTGAAGTTCTTGAAGCAAAAATCGAGACAAAAATTTCAATAAAAGATCATCTAAAGTTTGGAGATCAGAAATTTATTTTCTTCTATGAAGCTATTGATGACTTTAGTGTTCCTGAAGTGACCTCAACTTTACAGATAAGTTCAACTGCCGATTGCGCAGACGATCTTTTTAAGTCTAGTTCCCTTGAAGTTGTAGGTGGAGTTTCTTTGGGAGGCCAAAAGAAGACTAAGGTTTCTGAACTTAAAAGTGCTAAAGCTAAAATTGATGAACTCGAAAAACAGATGGCACTTCTTGTAGAAGAAGGGGATGATTTAAATAGTCTTAAGAAAAGTTATGATGAACTAACAGATAAGATTTTAAATTCAAAAGAGCAATTAAGTATCGCCAAGTATGACAATAAAGAGGTTATCGAAAAAGATCTACAAAATTTTGAATTCTCTATAAGTGAATTAAATGAGTCTATTAATGAGGCTAAGCAAAAGATAGAAAGTTGGAATAAGCAAATTGCCATAATTAATCAAAGTATTTTGCAAACCAAACACTTACATATAGTTTTTGATGACTTAAAAAGTTTCGAAGAGCAAGAAAAAGAGCTCAAAGCTGAAATCGACTCGAAGAACTCCATGTCCATAGAGCAGAAAAAAGAAGCAATTAAAAACGAGTATGAGCAAGCAAAAGAAAATTATAAAAAACTTCAAGAAAATTATTCTCTAGCTCTTGGCGGTCCTAAGAAGAATAAGGCCGCATAACCTTGAAGATTGTTGTTCAAAGATCAAAAGCATCTTCTGTAAAAGTAGGCGACTCTGTCGTAGGTTCAATAAAAAATGGGCTTGTGCTCTTAGTTTGTTTTGAAAAAGACGATACAGAAATAGTTCTTGATAAATCTATTGAGAAAATTTTGGCCCTTAGAATCTTTCCAGATGAAAATTTAAAGATGAATAAGAATATAATTGAATCAAGCGGAGAAGTTCTAGCAATTAGTCAATTTACACTCTCTTGGAATGGAAAAAAAGGCAATAGACCTAGTTTTGATAATTCTATGGCACCTGATATGGCCGAGAAGTTATTTATAGAGTTCTGTGAAAGGTTGAAGCAAAGTGTTACTGTAGAGACTGGGGCCTTCGGTGAACTAATGGAAGTTTCCATTACAAATGATGGCCCTGTTACATTTCATCTAGATTTTTAATTATTTATGATTTAGACCTGATGCACTTGCCTTGTTTTCAGCATCTCTTTCTGCTTTCCCAGCGGCCTTCCAGATACCGATAAACATACAAAACAAAACCAGTGCGAAAATAGCAATGTGAACAATTTCAATTTGAAGAGAAGTAGCTATCGTCTCATTCTTTCTCGCTAACACAAGATGTCCATTTTCAGGAACAATTGAAGTTTTATAAATTTTAGTCTGTTCACTCATCGAGTTTTCTCCGAAATAAATATTTGTATTTATATATGTACTTGAAAATATTAAAAAGGTCACGAAAAAATAGGTTATTTTATGTCATCTTGATCTTTTTTCTTAAACATTTCAGTGACTTATGGTTGTTAGGTGAGTTTTTGACTCAAGCATTTAGATTGTCTTACCGATATGCTAATTGCGCTAAAACATTGGGGAGATAATGAATAAATTAGTAACACTAACGTTTATATCAATGTTATTTGCATCATGTGCGACCAAGACTGAGATTGCAGCAAATTCACATGCACTGGCACAAAGAGAAATTGCTTCGAGTCAGTCACCATCATGTGTTCTAGAGAGTCATCCAAGAAATAAGTCTTGGTATAGGCTTTCAGTGAATGGAAAGGCCTACGGTAAGCATTGGTATAGTAAAAAAGATGCTTCGAAGATGAAAGAGAGATTCATGCATAAAGGACAGTGTCAGTAAATATATTCATGCCTCACTTATCAAAAGTGAGGCTTTTACAGTTTTTTTTCATTTGCTTATTCCAATAAAATTACAATAATTAAAGATATTCATTTAAATCAAAAGGGAGTTTGATAATGCAATCTTTAAAACTATTAGTGTTTATTATGGCGACACTATCTTCATTGAGTCTATTTGCAGGCCAAGAAGAACACCCAGGTCATCCTCCAACTCGTAATGATCTAGTCGAAGGAATTGTTCACTATGGACCTACACTTCAGTGTGAAATCTGGAATGATGCAAGAAGGCCAATTCGAGTTATTAATTATACATATAATATTTGGTATCGTGGGCCAAATGGTAGAGCTCTGCTTGCAACGAGAAGGTTCGATTGTAGATATAATTGCAGAGTCGGTGAGTTTTCTTCACAGATCTTCACAGGACCTTTAAATAATGGCCCAACTATTTCAGCTAGCTGTAATGCTATTATCAGAAGAGCACATCAATGAAAAAATTATTAATTCTTATTTCAGCTTTAGCTCTATTTACTTCTTGTGACACTCTTACGGGAAATTTTTCAGCATTAGATAATATCAGTTTAAAAGACTCAAAGGGAAAAACTGTCGTTATTGAACAAGGTAGTTATCTCGAGTCCAAAGTTAAGTTAAAGTCAAAAAAGAGAATAAGACTTATTGTTGAAGGAATAACTTACGAGTTTAAAATCCCTAGAGGTGTAAAGATCCCAACTGATAATGGACAGATTAACTTAACTAGTGCTCAAGTTAATCAGCCTTATGATATTGCAGGTGATATAAGAACTGAAGTTGAGCACGGTGATACTATAAGAGATAGAGAATCTTGTACTTGGGATGAACCATACACAGTTTGTGAAGTTGATGCTAATGGAAGAAGGGTATGTAGAACTCAGTATCGTAGACGTAATGGATGGAAAGATGTTCAGTTCCACTATGATATTATTTCTAAATATCTAGAGGTTTCTTTTCTTGTTCCGGGCTCAGAAACTATTGTCGCAGACTTTGATGGTGATGAAAGATATTATCAAAAAGTATACGAGTACGAAGGTCGTTGTTTTTAATTCAAGGACTCTTTCGAGTCCTTTTTTTATAGAGAAAGATATTTTTCTTTCTTAATACAATGATTGATAAGTTTTATAGAACCTCTTCTAATCCTCTTGTATTTTAGTCTGCACTCGTTATATCTCTTTTTAAAAGAACCATCTTTTTTAGCATTAAAACCCATAAGATTTGCAAAGTATTCCTTTGAGTGAAATGTCGCTCCTTTATCTTCATCTCCTGTAACGTAAGAGACAAATTGATAAGGGGAGTTCTTATAAAAAATAGCCTCGGCCATACCATTTGGACTAATAGTATTTCTTCCAAAAATTCTCTCTGTAGGCCAATTATAGTCACCATAGGCCAAGTATATTACTTCTGAGCAAGTTATTTTAAATGATGTATCAGCATTAAATCCAAAGTCATAGGACTTATCCATCTGCTCGCCAAAAATTCTAAAGATTTTAAGCAAATCTTCTTTAGATTTTTCTAAGATCCCTTTTACTCTTATAGAGGCGTAGGCATCCATATTTATCCACTTTTCATAATTAGCAAAAGTTATACCCCATTTTCTCATTTCGAAAATCGATTGACCATTTTCGATTCTATCTCTGAAGGGGTCAAGCTCCTTGCTTTCCCAAATTCCTAATTCAATTAATTGCTCTTTAGTTCCTAGCCAAACTGCATTATGTCCCCAGTATCCCGGAATTGTGTAGTCTGTAAGCTTATAGGCTTTTTTCTCAAAGATAATATCTAATGGTTTCAATTCCTGGTAGATTTTATCTATAGCTGCTCGATCATTTCTTAGTTGTCCACCATCTCCCCATTCAATAGGGCCAGCTATTGCTCCAAATGAATAGCTCAATGAGTTCGTTGATATTGTTAAGAGCCTGCTAAAGAAGTCACTGACGTGAGCATCAAGATTTGCAAATGAATTTAGAGCTTCTTTATTACTGTACTTCGTAAAAATAATTGATTCGAATTTATTTTCAACTTCATTTCTCTCAACAATTTTGATGATAGAGTTTATGCGATCTCTTACCTTTGAACTTAGTGTAGTTTCTAAAAAGGATTTCAGCTTATTTTCTAGTACTAATGATTGATCTTTAAGAATAACCCTCGTTTGCTTATTATCCATATATGTATTGTATAGAGATTGTGTTCTCTCAATAATGAATAATTGGTTCAAGGCCTGTTCACCAGTTAACTCACTAACTTTTAGTAAATTGTGATCCGCTTGAAGCTCTTTTGTTATTTTAATATAACTTCTCCAGCTCTCTTTAATTAGCTCAAGAAAGAGTCCATTCCCATTTTGTCTCGTATTTAAATAGTCTAGGGAGTAACTTCCTAGATTTAGGGTGTGCTGATAAATTGCGAAATGCTTCTTATTAATACTCGAGTAGTTATGAGTTCTTATATATTCGAGATGTTTCTCAAATTTTTGAAATTCAGTAGCAGAGACTCTAAAGCACAGTAGAAATAGGATAAGTAATTTCATGAAATTCATATGAACCTTTTAATTATTAGTATTCATATAAATATAGAGTACAGCGGCCTAGCGATGTAGGGAAAATGTAATTTTTACTCAGGTGTCAATGCCCAAGACGGTCTTAAGTTACTAGAATTATTGAGCTCCCAGTGTTTTAGGACGTGATCTACAATACCAAAGTCCTCTAATATCTCCTGCAGCTCATCTTGAATGTCCGATTCGTCAGCACTTAGCAAGATTCCGGTAGTGTAGTGGGACATTGTTTCATCACCCTTTGTGCTAAGGACGGTTAAAGAGTAAATATGGACTGTTCCTTCTTTAAGTTCATCAAGGTCTTGCATGGAGAATCTTGCGAGTGGATTGGTTGCCTTGTAGTCAGGGTCTTTGTAAATCTCAATTGTTAGATCAATATTTTCGACCTGTGTTTTGAATCTCATCTTACTTCCTAGTCATGTTATAAGTTAGCATGCTCGGCCAGATTGTAAACAAAATATTGTGAACTAGTCCTTGATGACATTGTAGGAGGAAACTTGGTATAAACTCCTTATGAATAAAGGTTATATACAAGGTATTTTTGCTTTCTCTTTTTGGGGCGTTGTTGCTATTTACTGGAAAGAGTTAAGTAGTATTGACTCTTATGAGCTCCTCGGTCACAGAATCATATGGGGCATTCTCACATTACTAATAATATTTTCTTTTAAATGGCCTACTCAGAAGCTTAAGAGTTGTCTCGATACTAAAGCTAAACGTATTGGTCTACTTTCAACCTCAATCCTTATTTTTGTTAATTGGTTTGTTTTTGTATGGGCCGTTGGCAATGGGCATGTGCTTGAAGCAAGCATAGGCTATTTTATAAACCCTTTAGTCAATGTCGCTTTAGGGGTCTTTATTTTAAAGGAACAACTTAGAGCTAAGCAGAAGGTCGCCGTCTTCTTGGCCACTATTGGACTTATTATTCTCCTTACAAATGGAGTAGGCAGACCCGAGATCTCTATTGTCCTAGCAAGTAGCTTTGGACTTTATGGTCTCATCAGAAAGAAGATAGGAATACCATCCCTTGAAGGACTCTTCTTCGAAATGTGTTTTTGCCTAATCCCTGTCGGCCTTCTTTTATTATATCGCTTCAATCTAGGAAGAGTTGTTTTCTTTGATATTGGTCATTACGAAAAATTTATGGCCATGCTTGCTGGAATTGTGACTTTGACTCCCTTGCTTGCTTTTAATATGGCGGTTAAGAAAATACCTCTCACTTCAATTGGACTTTTACAATATATTGCCCCGTCATTACAATTTATTCTTGCTGTTTTCTTCTACGGCGAAAACTTTTCCCAAACACACTTATTCGCCTTTTTCTTTATTTGGATTGCGCTAATTATTTATACGACTGACCTTCTTCAATTTAATTCAAGAAATAAAAGAGGAGAGTTAATTGAAACATAAACTCGTGCTTTTATATCAAAGTGAAAAGTCTCTAGAGATTCTTGTTAAAAAAGATTCCAAATCTAGTTCTATCGCCCTACCTTCTATTGCACATGAGGAAATGATACCACTATCTGAGAGGCAAGGACTTAAGTGCTTTTATGCGACTTCAAAAACAAAGATTAAACACTCTGATTATCAATGGCTTGATTTAATAGCGATTGAAGAATTTGAAGGTAGTGATGGCGCTATTGTCTGTGAGGCCTTAGGTAAATTGTGGGGACTATTTGATGAAGGCCACCTAACTATTCCAAGTTTATTTAAGAAAGGTCACTTTAATAAAGAAGAAATTACTTTTTATGGTGGAACATTTAATCCATGGCATGAAGGTCATAGTGAATGTTTAAGAAAGTGCCCTGCCAAAAATATTGTAATTGTACCTGATAGTAGCCCTTGGAAAGACAGAAGCTTAGCAAGATGTTATTATAAGAGTTATCTAGAGATTTGCCGTAAATTTGAAAAAACGAATTATAGTATCTTTCCAGGTTTTTTTGGTCTCGAGCAACCAAATCCCACTTCCCACTGGATTCGAAGACTCGTATCTACTGATTGCTCATTTTTAATGGGAGATGACAATTATAAAGCTTTGTTCAAATGGATTGACATTGAAGAGCTCTTATTAAATTTATCAAATATTTATGTACTATCTAGAGATCACTCTTTAGAGAGTCTTGAAGCAGTAACAGTACAAGCTAAGGAGCACAACCCACAGCTTAATGTGATTTTTCTAGGAGATCATGAGTTTAAAAGTCTTAGCTCTACGAAATTAAGAAAGCGATAAAAATCTAAATTATGGTATAATTATTCCTATGAAAAAACATAAGAATGAAGACCACCAAGACCTTGAAGATACTCCACATCTTCAAGACACGAGCTCACCTAAGAAATCATCAAGAGTAGATTTAAAATCTAATCGTTCCGAGTTAAAAGGAGTTGCTGGAATTATTGAGTCTTTACTAAGATCCTTTAAAGGCCTTGCTTTCATACTCAGTATGGCCCCAATCACTATCGTCTGCATTACTTCTTTAGGCCTTGCGATAACTCCTGCATACTTGCTAGTTTCTAGTGTGTATCAATTCTCGCATGACTTTAATTTACTAGGACATTCATTTTTAATGTCTATGGCCATCGGAATGGGATACTTCCTCTACGGAGTGAGCATTATTTTTGTTGTCCCGATGTTTAATAAAATCTTATTTTTAAAATTAGAACCATGGAGAGGGAATTGGTACTCTTTGAAGTCACTGCCTTGGTACTATCACAATGCTCTAGTTCAACTTGTTAGATATACCTTCTTAGATCTTGTGACTCCAACGCCACTAAATGTTCTCTTTTATAAGATGATGGGAATGAAAGTAGGTAAGGGAGTAATGATCAATACCAGCAATATTTCTGACCCTTGTCTAATTACTCTTGAAGATAATGTTACTATCGGTGGTTCTGCCACTCTCTTTGCTCATTATGCACAGGGGGGATTTCTAGTTATTGCTCCTGTTGTTATAAAGAAGGGAGCTACGGTAGGGCTGAAGGCCTCGATTATGGGAGATGTGATTGTAGGTGAGAAAGTTACGGTTAAGCCTCATTCAATCTTACTACCCAAGACACGTCTCAATAAAGGTGATCCTCAATAGGCAAAAAAAAAGGCTCCTAAAAGGAGCCTTAATTATATCTATAAATTGAATTATAAATTATTTTACTTTCCAGTAATATTCGATCACAAGCTGTTGCTCGAATTCGAATGGAATGTCAGAAGTAAGAGGAGCATCAATCATAGTTGCTTTCTTCTTATCTGCTTCAATATTGAAACATGCTGGAACAGTTGCCATTCTTGGAGACTCTACAGAACCTTTATAAATTTGATTCGCATAACCTTTGTCAGATAGAGTAAGTACATCACCTTTTTTAACTACGAATGAAGACTTATCAACTTTCTTACCATTTACAAGAACTTGACCGTGAGCAACCATTTGAGAAGCTGCAGCCATTGATGGTGCCCAGTTTAATCTAAAGATAACATTGTTAAGTCTAGACTCTAGGTTAAGGATAAGTGTATCCATCCATGCTCTTGTTTTAATTTTCTTAGCTTGCTTAACATAACTAACTAGTTGTTTTTCACGTAGTCCGTAGTGGTAAACTAATTTTTGCTTTTCTTTAAGACGAACAGCATAGTCAGAAACTTTCTTTCTTCTGTTTCCGTGAACACCTGGACCGTATGGCCTTCTTTCTAGTGCTCCAGCTTTACCAAGACCTGGAAGTTCAAGCCCTAGAGCTCTTTGAATTTTAAAACGAGATTTTCCCGTAGTTGCTTTTGCCATATCAGACTCCTTATTATTGACGAGGGCACATGGCCTTCACGTATCACATCTTAAGTTTAAGACCCTGCGTCATTTTCTGGGATACGTGTTCGATGTTTTTATCCAATCTACTCTTAGTTGTCAATTAACATTTCAGATATTTACCAAAAAGCTTTATATAAAAACAGATACTTACCTCGTGAAAACTTATTTTTTGAATGAAGAAGTTTTTCTAGCTGAATAAACTCAATATATTGTATAGAATATAGTGCGAAGGAAAGTCTTTAGATGATGAATATACAGAAACAATTACTCACAACACATCTCGGTTTAGAAGGTATCAGCGACGAGTTGCTTGATACCTTTCCTGTACAGAACTTATTAGAGAAGTCAGACTCTAATGTCTGTGTGACTTACGGGTTTCACTTAGATGAGTCTGATGAAGAAGAGTTTTTAAAAGCTTTAAAAAGTATATGTAAGATTTTGAAAGTTGAAGCTTCTTCATTTGAAAAGAAGTTTGGCGACTTAGTTTGTCACGAGGTTGCAGTCTTTTATTCTAGTGATAATTTACACTGGAGTGATGAAGCTACAATACATGTGGAAAAAATATTGGCCGCGATAACTCATGTAGATATTAAATTATCTTTTGATGTCTCTATTAATAATTGAAATTTTTCCTACTCCTGTTAAAATAAATCATTAACAATTTTTTAATTCTTTCTAAGACAAGGAGTGTCTATGAACTTTCAATCTATAAATACTGAAACCAAACAAAATTTAGAGGCCATCGGAATCATTGGAATGGATGAGGACGGTAATTTTGAGTTTTCTCAAACAGTTTTAGATGACGACATGGAAGATGTTGAAAAGCAAGGTTTAAAAATGATTGCTCCTTTTAAAAAAGCAGCACCAAAGAAGGTTAAGAAGACTACTAAAGCTGCTAAGGCCACAAAAGTAATGGATACTCCTCAGGAGCACAAGGTTATAAGAAAATATACAATAAATTTTTCTAAGACTGAAACAGAAGAGGCCGAACTTGTTATGGCAACAATTGAAGACCTCGGAAATGAAGTTGATATTAAAGATATTTTTTCATTCGTTATGACTAAAGGCTTTAGTCATGAAGAAAAAGAAGAAATTAGGAAATTAGCTTCAGCAAGATTGTTAGAAGAGAAGCTGAGTAAGTACTTAAAGGATCACAAATTAAAAATGGATAAAGAAGAGCTTCTCTTACACTTTTTAAATGAAAAATTACAATAATTAAATTAATTTAGGCAGATCAATCAAGGTTGATCTGCTTAGGTATTTACTTTCTTAGGAAATCTCTTCTTTGCATCTTTTCTTCGAATGTAGAGAGTTTTATTCACTCTCGCAACTACTTGTCCATTTTCATCTATAACCTCAACATCAAAAATTGGTCGATGGCTAAAGTTATTAAGACAATTTTGTTCTATTTCTCTAACTCTTTCATCACTAATTTTAAAAGTCGCGCGAATAGTGCCTTTGGCCGGATTTACAAACTCAATACTTGCGCCCTGATCCCAGATAATATGATCTTTTTTAAGTTTATGTAGCAGCATGAACATACAAAAAGGATCAGTCATGCTAAAGATAGAGCCGCCGTAGTGAGAGCCAACATAGTTCGTATTAAAAAAGTGTTGTTTCATTCTAACGGTAACAATACTCAAATCATCATTAAAAGATTCAACGGCTATTCCACTGGCGAGCAAAGGTGGCCACCAGCGGATATACTTTAAAACTGTCTTAGGAGTTATTCTTTTAATCATCTTTTAAGTTTATAAATTCAAACTTCGTAACATCTACAAGTCCTTTGTCTGTGATCTTTAGGCTTGGGATAACCGGAAGCGCTAAGAATGCCATTTGGATAAATGGCTCATTTAAGTGAACTCCAATATCCTGACATGCCTTTTTAAGTTCAATAATACCTTCTGTAATGACTTCAGCATTTTCAAGACTTAGAAGGCCTGCGATAGGTAGAGCTAGACTTGCTGTAACTTTATTATTGTCCACAACACAGAAACCACCACCCATTTCGATAAGCTTATTAGCTGCTATGGTCATTTGTTCCTCATTCTCTCCGATAACAATTATATTGTGAGAGTCATGAGCGACAGAGGAAGCTATTGCTCCAGATTTAAGCCCAGAACCTTTTACAAGTCCTAGAGCAGGTTTAATATTTTTTCCATATCTTTCAATTACAGAAATAAGCCTAATATCATCTGAGTCAAAACTCTTTCCATCATGCTTTATTTTTAAATGATTAGTAATGATTTCATCTTTAACAATTTCGATTACGTTATATGTTCCTGCAGTGATATTGAACTTTATTTCTTCTGCACTAAGTGGAGCTCTTTTCATCGTATTTTCGATTGGAGGAGCCGATTGATCCAGCTTTTGCTGAATTTGGTCTGGAAGATTTAACTCCTTAACAGGAACACCTTTCATGAACACATCTTGAATATCTACTTTCTTTAAGTCTTGAATGAGTACAATATCTGCCTGGCGTCCAGGAGCAATGAGTCCCAATCTCTTGAGACCAAAGTGTTTAGCTGCAGAAAATGAACTTAGTCGATAAGCAACATGAGGAGCTATTCCTATCTCATTAATCATTTTCTTTATAAGGTAATTGATATGTCCTTCATTAAAGATTTCATACGGGTTTCTATCGTCTGTACAAAGTAGACATTGGCAAGAGTTAAAGTCATTTACTAGAGGGGCCAGTGTTTTTAAGTTTTTGGCAACACTTCCTTCTCTTATAATAAGAGACATTCCTTTAGAGAGCTTTTCTTTTCCCTCTTCTTGAGTGATGGTCTCATGGCAATTTTGAATCCCTGCTGCGATATATGCGTTAAGCTCCTTTCCTTGTAATAGGGGGCAGTGTCCATCTAAGTTAAGTTCTTGGAACTCTTCTACTTTATCTAGAACATCATCGAAAGCATTAATAACGCCGGGAAAATTCATCATTTCGGCAAGACCTAGAACATTCTTATGCTCTTTATACTTTTTCATTTTCTCTAGCGGGAATGGCCCTCCATTCGTTTCGAAGCCAGGTAGGGCAGGGACGCATGAGCTAACTTGTACAAATAGGTTTTGATTCATAAGTTCACTACAACGTAAAAACCAGCTAAACCCTTTATCACCCATAACATTTGTTATTTCATGAGGGTCACAAATCGCTGTGGTCGTTCCAAGGGGAAGAGTCAGTCTTTCAAATTCAAAAGGATGCATCATTGAGGATTCAATATGTAGGTGACCATCTATAAAACCAGGAACAGCAGTTGCCCCTTTAGCATCAATTATTCGCTTCGCTTTTTGATCTAAATACTCCAGACCAGTTCCTGCAATTGTCTTTCCTGCAATTGCAATAGCGCTTTCATTAACTTCTCCGTTAACAAGATCAAGAATCTTTACATTCTTTATGAGAATATCAATCTCACCATCTCCTCGAGCAACGCTTAGTACATGTTTGAGCTCTTCTCTTGATAACTGTTGAGTGTTCTTTTGCTGTAACATATTTATTCCTTTATATAGTCTTTGACGACTTCGCAATATTTTGACTTTTCTGATTGGTAGCATGCTCTTTTAGCATAGCTCTTTGTATGTTCTTCCTGTTTTATAATCTTGAAATATATGGCCATATTTACACAACTCATCGCATACTGCTCACACTTCTTAGATAGCTCTCGAATTGTGGCCTCTTTAATTTCTAGCTTTAGCTCAACTAGAGTGGCGATATTTTTTGAGATGATATTAATAGAAGATGGTCCTAAAGTAGAGTACATCAGTACTTGTTCAAGAGCGTTGTAAGACTTTATATTAGTTGCAAAGAAATTAATTCCACTTTTTTGAAGTTGATTCAGCACTTCTAAATCATAGAGTTCTGTAAAAATATAATAGAGAATATGATTTCTTTGTTCTCCTAGTTGAGCTAGGTCAATATTTAACTCTTTTGCCTTTTGAATATCTTTTATATCGAAGTAGCTTCCTCTTGAAATAAAGTATTTTTGATTTTCTTTTTCACGCATTTGAAACTTCATATAAGTTAAGGCAGAGATCATAAATAGTATTATGAAAATGATCAATGGGGCCCTATCACGTCGGTATTTTCCTTCACGTAGGATTTCAATTAAGCGATTCGTCTTTTTCTGAGTTTCTGATTCCATTTATATTCCAAATGTTTCTTTGTAGAGTTTAAGTAACTTCTGTGTTGTCGTTCCAGGTTGCCCATTAGCAATGAATTCGTTATCGATTTTTGTAATCGGTACAATCATCTTAGTAGTACTTGTTAAAAAGCATTCATCAGCAGCCTTTAACTGATCGGCATTGAAGTTTTCCTCTTTGACGACGTAACCATGGTCTCTTGCTATTTCAATAAGTGACTTTCGTGTAATCCCTCCAAGCAGACCAGTCTCAATTGGAGGAGTGAATAAGATATTGTCTTTGACAATCCAAATATTGGAAGTGGTTGCTTCAGTTATTTGTCCTTTAGCATTTAACATAATAGCGTCAAATGCGCCCTTGTTCTTGGCCTCACTTATGGCGAGAACATTATTCAAGTAATTTCCTGACTTAATATTTGGGTCCACGGCATTTACTGAATTTCTAAGAATTTGTGCAACAACCATATGCACTCCTTTCTCATACCACCACGTAGGGTTCGCTGCTAAAGCTTTAGTAATAATAATTAGGTTATTATTGGTTGCAAGAGCAGGGTCGAGTCCTATTTCTCCTTCTCCTCGAGTGAGAACAATTCTTATATAGATATTCTGAGCATCAGTGGCATCTACCACCCTTTGTATTTGTAGAGTTATTTCTTCTCTAGAAAGAGTTATTGGCATACCTAGTTTACTTGCACTAAACCACAGCCTATCTAAGTGCTCTTCAAGTTTAAAAATTTTCTTATTAAAGGTTTGAGTGACTTCATAGATTGAGTCTCCATAGAGAAAACCACGATCAAAAACAGAGATCTTCGCTTGTTCAGCAGTTGTAATTAATCCATTAATATTAACTAGAGCTTCTATTTGTAGACTCCTATGTATCCTTTAGGAAGTAAATTCCAAGCGTCACTATAAACGTGAACTTTATTCGTTTCTATGTCTTTACTGTAAACCTTTTGTCCCTTCATAACCCAGCCAAGAATACTCTCTTTTAAGTTTACTGCTTTAAAGCCTTTATTTTGAAGATGGATAGCATACTTTGAACTTCTGTAACCAATGGTGCAATAGCTCACGACTAATTTATTCTTATATTGGTCAATATTAGCTTCAAACTCGGCCTTAGTAATAGAGTTTGGTAGAGTGCTTGTTTTTAACTCATTAGGGGAGCGAACATCTACTAGCACATAACTGGCTTTTTCTAGCTTTAAAAACTCTTCAATTGGAAGGTGTTTAATTTGTGGAAATTGCTTTTCAACTCCATCGGCCATTGATGAGACAACCAAGGACTTATCTTTCGCCTCTTCGGGTCCAATGCAGGCAGTTAAACAAAGAATAGTTAACAGGATTAAATAATGTTTCATAACTTAGAAATATTCCATGCTTAGCTTATGCTGACAAGTTCAATTAATTTGACGATTCTCGTTAATTATTGAGATAATAATTAAGATGTTTAAAACTCAAAAAATACTTGCTCTATTAATACTATTTCTTTTCGCTACTATCAGCTTTGCTAGTACTGTTAGATTATCTGACACCACGACACCTCTTGTTAATATTGCTAATATTTATGATGTTTACAATACGATAGGCGGCGATGGGACTAGTACCAGTGCTCCATTAAAGCTCTATGTACCTATCAGTGGGGGTACAACTCAAACAGATAATCATATTCTCGGAACTTCTTTACCGACAGCGGCTTCTAGCTCGCCGCTGAATATAACGATTAATATTGTTAACTCTACTGGCAATACCGTCTACCCAACTCTTTACGCTGATGACCCATCTGGGACAGATTATATTTATGTTGGAAGATCGAGTGTTGGCTGTGGCGGTTCGTCAACTTGTGATGGTGTGGTTTCGAGTTTTTCAATGAGTACGATTTGTGCTTCGGCCCTAGTTGATTGTACGACACTAACTTCAGTTAAAACTACGACTCTTTATCTCTTTTTATCTGAGTCTGGAATAGATACAGACCTTCCTGATCCTACATCTGGAACTGATGGTATCTTTATTGAATTGAAAATTAGTGGCGCGGTTTACACTTCTGCACCTTCTATCCAACCTGTGCTCACTCAAGCAACGATCGGGGATAAGAGACTTAGATATACTTATACAGTACCTTCAATACAGACCTATTTTAGAGATGTTGTAGCCTATGATAATACAGTTACTCAGTCTGGTTCGCCAAAATTCTCTGATTTAAATTCGTCCAAAGAGCTTTTGACAACTGATGATGAGATACCAGTGAATACGAGTGGCTACTTTGATTTAAAAAACCTAACAAACGAAAGGACTTATCATACTACAATTGCAGTAAGAGATAAGTTTGGATTTTTCACATTCTTTGCAGATACTTTAGAGGCCCAGCCTTTATCTATTGCTGAATTTTTGGAGAAGAACCAATGCTACTTTATTTCGGCCGGGTTCATGAAGCAGCACTATGTCTTAGATTACTTCCGCTATATCAGAGATAGCTACCTTATGAAATATAGAGTTGGCAGATTATTGGTTGATTACTACTATGCCACAGCTCCAAAATACGTCCCATTTATTCTAGAACATCCTGTCTTACAAGCATCCATACGCCTTGCGGCATTTTTTCTTTATTTTATCTTGAATTATGGCGTCTATCTTTTTGCTTTTATTCTTCTCGTAAGATTTCTTAAGTTAAGTGTTTCCAAAAGTCAGATAATTAAGTAAAATAAGTTTACTTATGCAAGAACGAAATAATATCACAGTTTTAATAGTAGATGATGAGCCTGATATCCTAGAATTAATGGAAGAAGAGTTTATCTATTATGGTTATAAGACACTCACTGCAGAGTGTGGAAATGACGCAATTGAACTTATTCGTTCTAAGCCGATTGATATTATTGTTTCAGATTATAAAATGCCTAATGGCAACGGAATGGCCGTATTAGATGCCGTCCAATTGATTGATATGAAAGATCGTCCAGAATTCTTCTTTGTATCAGGTCAGGCAGATATCTCTATTCAAGATGCACTAAACGCTGGTGCTAAGAAATTCTTTTCTAAACCATTTGATCTTGATGATCTGATAAATGAAATTGAATTAGACCTTAATCTCTCTCCTAGAAAGTAAATTCCTAAGTATTTTCGTTTTGTAAAAGCTCTGTTAGAATCATTCTTTAAAATGAAAGGAGCTATTATGGCAGGTCATAGTAAATGGGCCAATATTAGACACCGTAAAGGTGCTCAAGACAAGAAACGCGGTAAGATCTTCACTAAACTTATAAAAGAAATTACAGTTGCAGTAAAAGGCTCTGGACCAGACCCTGATGCAAATCCAAGACTTAGGCTTGCTCTTCAAAATGCTCGCGGTCAAAACTTGCCAAAAGATACAATTGATCGGGCCATTAAGAAAGCGTCTGGAGAAGGTGGCGAGGATTATGTTGAATCAACTTTTGAAGGCTATGGCCCTGATGGTTCAGCCGTTTTTATAGAGACGGCCACTGATAATAATACGAGAACAGTCTCTTCAGTTAGGGCCGCTTTTAATAAGTATAATGGCTCCCTTGGAAAGGACGGTTGTCTGCAATTTATTTTTGACCATAAAGGTGTTTTTCTTATTGAGAAAGAACAAATTAAAATGAGTGAAGATGACTTTATGTTAGAAGTCATTGACGGTGGTGCAGAAGATGTTGACTTCGATGACGAGCAGTACACTGTTGTAACAACGGCAATGGAAGACTTTGGTTCTGTGTCAGCTAAGTTAGCTGAGCTTGAAATTGAGGCACAAGAGGCTGGATTACAGAGGCTTCCTACAACAACTAAAACACTTTCAGCTGAAGATCTCGTAACTTTTAATAAACTAATCGATGTTCTTGAAGATAATGATGACGTACAAAAGGTCTATCATAATATCGAAATAGAAGATGAAGAAGAAAATTAGTTAGTATAAAAAAGGCCTAATGAATTAGGCCTTTTTCTTATTTAGCGTTTTTTAGAAGTGTCGTAACTTTCTTTAAAAGTTCTGAGCACTCTTGCTCATCCATTCCATACAACATATGACTCTGCTGCAATGGTTTAGCATTGTCGGCAGATGCTTTAAATGAGCTTAGCCTATTATTTAAATTATTTCTAAGTGTTCTAAGTTTCTTAGGAGTCCACTCAGAAATATCGTCCAAATTCTTCACTTAAGCCCCAAGTACTGTAGCTAGTTCACCTGAGTGATACATTTCAGTTAGAATATCATTCCCACCAAGAAGTTGTCCTTTTAGGTAAATCTGTGGGTAAGTTGGCCAGTTAGAAAATTCCTTAACACCTTGTCTGATATCCTGATCAGAAAGAATATCAAAAGTATTATACTTAACATTTAATGAATCTAGTATTGCTACAGTGTTTGCCGAAAAACCACATTGTGGCATTGAAGCATTTCCTTTCATAAATACGAAAATATCGCTAGATTTGATTAATGCATTAATTCTGTCATTAAGTTGTCCTTGCGCATTTTCTTCTTGAACCTGTGTTCCACCTTCTTGAGGAACTTTGTCTGAACCTAGAATATTGAATGGGTTATTATCACTCATCGTATTAACTCCTGTAAGTTATATTATATTTCAATTCCACGCTCATTGGCCTGAGCATGAGTCATGGTCTTTATTTGTACTGCATGTATTTCTTGTTTAAGCTTTTCTTTTAAAATATCCATTATCATTTGATGTTGAGCTATAAGCATTTTACCTTCAAAGGCGTCACTTACAACTAAGAGACCCAGGTGATCTTTTGTTCCAGTTAGGTCAGTTACTTGAACTTTAGCATCTTCAATATTTGATTGAATAAGCTCTACTAGTAATTGAAAATCCATTTTATTTTTCCTTTCTTATGATGCTGCCCAAAAGCTAGTAATGAATGTCATTATTCTAAAAAATAAAGTCGTTCTTCCCAACCATTTGTGCTTTTGTCTAACAGAATTATCTCCTTTGAGAAGCTTTCTACCTGATAACACCATAAGTACATACAGTATGACGGAGCCAATCGCAAAGAAGAGGTGAACTTTAAGTAGCAAAGGATTTGTCATAACCTTGGAGGCCTTAACAATTGCGCTTCGCGTGAGTTCAATTTGAAGTATGAGTAGGACATCCCAAATTATTGCGCTAGACATTATTTTAACATGCTTCTTTCTATCTTTTCTGTGATAAACACCTAAGATCATAAGAGACATGATTAAAAATGACTGTATTTGAAAAATAACTGCCGAGCTCATAGGGAATCCTTGTCATATTAGCTTACCAGATTAGAATAAAAATAGGATATTGCCAATACAACACACTTTAAGTTTAGATTATTTTTTGGAGACTATTAATGACACACCCTCTAGGAAAATGGGCCGTAATAGATATTGAAACAACAGGAATTGACCCTAGTTACGATCAGATCATAGATGTAGGTTTCCTACAGTTCGATGGGGTCGAGTTAGTGAGAAGCTACAGTTCACTTGTTCAATATGAGGGAAATCTCTCTCAATTCATAAAGAAGCTAACTGGTATTGATTCTAAAATGTTAAAAAATGCCCCCAGTTGGAAGCAAGTTGAGCCTGAGGTGATGGAATTATTTGGACACCATTTAATTGCTCACAATGCAGGCTTTGAAAAATCATTCTTAGCTGAGCATTTCAATAAAATAGACGATGGGACTGGAAGAGAAACCTATGAAGATAGCTTATTCTTTCTATCTCTAATGTTCCCTCAAATGTCTTCTTTAAAGCTTGAGAACTTTATCTGTGATTGGGGTATTGCTGATCATGAAGAACATAGAGGTTTTCAGGACTCAGTCGATCTTCTAAAAGTTATGCTAATAACCGTTGGTGTTGTTCGTAGGGACAGAACCCTTACTATGACTGCGGAAAACCTCTTTAAAAAGTATAACCTTACAGATTATTGGTATTACAATTTTTTCTGTCTCGAAGATGAAGAGTTGGAGTCTCTTGCGAAAACTGTTGAGTTAGACTTAGAAAAACATATCTCGATAGCATGGGATGCTCTTCACCCAGTTAATGAAAAAGTTGAAGCAGGTGAGAAACTTTTCTCCCTAGACTTTAGTGGTGAAAATTTAAAGTCGATTTTCCGAGATGTGGACTCAATAAAGAAGAAAACGCCATTTTATAGATACCGAGAGTCACAGGAAACATTGGCCTTAAAAGTGGGGCAGTCTTTTAAGAATAAAGTTCACTCTTTGGTTCAAGCCCCAACAGGAACTGGAAAAACCTTAGGTTATATGATTCCTGCGACATTATTTTCTCTGCAAGAACAAAAGCAGGTACTCGTCGCAACTGGAACAAAAACACTTCAGCATCAGGCCGTCTCTAAAGATGTTCCGCAACTTAGAAAATTGCTTGGACTAGATGATTCTGAATTAAAGGTTCGCCAGTTGGTCGGCTCTGGTAATCATTTGTGTGAACTTCTCTTTCGCCAGTCGATTGAGGAGGAGGACTTACTTACAGGCACCAAGGATTTTGAAGCAAAATTTACGGATATGTTCTTCGATCTTGTTTTCTTTCATAACTCTAGAGCACATGTAGATGACCAAATTACAAGAGGGGATCTTCCCTTTGTCATAAAGATGAAGTTTAAAGAGTTTGAATCTAAAGAAAAGGACGTAACAGTAGACTTTAGGTCATGCACAGGACAGAGTTGTCCGTTTAAAAGTGATTGCTCATATATAAAAGGTTTAAGAGAGGCCAAGGACGCTGATATCATTGTTGGAAATCATGCTCTGATGTTCTCATGGCCTAGAAGCTTTCCACGACCACAGTATGTTGTAGTAGATGAAGCACATAAAGTTGAAGGTGAGACTACAAGTGCTTTCACTTTCGAAGTGACACAAGATGATCTCTTTTCTTTGAATAAGACATTAGTTCATTCTCAGGGGATTGGTTCTCTTTTTTATCTCCTAGCACAAAATGAAAAAGTTGAAGGGGAGAGCACTGCTGTAATCACTCAAATTAGGGCGCGAGCGCAAGACGCTCAGCAAAGCTTGGCCGATCATCTGCAGGGACTTCCTACCATTGTAGAGAGCTTTTTTAAAAAGCGTCCTAAGTATACGGATATTTTCTGGAATGAATCACCAATGGTTGATAAGAAAAGGGGTGATGAATTATCCCTAGCAATTTTTAATCATCTGGATTCAATTAGATTTATTATTAGTGATCTCAACTTATTTCTACTTCCATACCACTCAAGATGGGATGTTAAAGAGTTGACTGATGAGAATCAAATTGTGGCCTTTACTCGTTTTGAAAAATTTGTGGGAGGCCTTGAAGATATACAAAAAGCTTTAGAGATTGCTCTGGGTGAACCTCAAATGAAACCGGGCTATACACGTTCAATAAAGTATCATGGAGATAGGGGATTTTGTGTGAGTGCCTCTCCGGTAAATGTTGGCAAGGTTCTTCACGATGGGCTTTTAGAAATTTCTGACTCTGTTGTTTTCACCAGTGCGACCTTAGGAAATGCAAAAGGTGATCAGGGTGCTAAGGGGATTGAGTGGGCCACAGGGTATTCATACCTATCTCCTGAAAAAAGATTTAAGGGAGGTTTCTTCTTACCTCCAACTTTTGACTATGAAAATAAGACAAAAGTTTATCTTTGTGATGACACTTTACCAATCTGGGATCAGAACTTTGTGCCACAAACTCTGGAGAAAATATCTAAGCTTATTCGTGACTTGGGTGGTAGAAGTTTACTCCTCTTTTCGGCCAGATCTCGATTTGAAGTCGCTAGAGAAATTCTTTTGGAGAAGTTTGAAGGAGAGTTACCGCTCTTTATACAGGGAATGGGAAATAATGTTGTTGAAGACTTTAAGAACTCGACCTCTGGAATACTACTTGGAATGGAGTCTTTTGGTGAAGGTATTGATATTCCAGGAGATGCGCTTCAATTTGTTTTTGTAGATAAAATTCCTGATTTAAGAATGGACCTCGTCATTCAAGACAGAAGAGATTTCTATGAATCTAATCTTGGTAATGAATTTACCGATTACTATCTTGCTCATAGAACACGCTCCCTCCATCAAAAATTAGGTAGACTACTTCGAACAGAAAGTGATATCGGAGGAGTTATAGTTGTAGACTCGAGAATAAGAAATTGGAAGGGTCGTACTATGGAGAAGTTATTAAAGTTAATGGAACCTTATAAACTTCAGAGAACTAACTTAAATGATGCCTGTGATGGGATTAGAGATTTCGTAATAAAGTGAGATTGAAATGATAAAAATACCTTTAACTATTATTGTAATGTTCTTAATAATTATTCCTTTTATTTCAACGCCACTTGGTGAGGAATTACTCTACGATTATCAAGATACGGCCCTACATAAAGCAATTTATTGTCAATATGTTGAATGGTTTGGAGCAGAGGGCTTTTCAAATATTAAGTTCTACTTAAAGTGTAAGCTGTAGTTAAACTTAGTCTAGATCTCTTTCTGAGAGATCGTTTAGATATTTAACTTCAATCTTTGTTCCCGCACCATCGTCTAGGAAATAGGGGATGGTGACGTGCTGGCTGACAAAACATTTTATTGAAGGAGAAGGACCCTGGTCGTCTGCTTCAATATGCTGTTCAATTTTGTATTCGACCCCTTGCACTGAAGCACCTTCTACATTTCGGTTCTCGCTAGTTAGGGTAAGCCTCTCAACTGCTATAGAATTAAAAGTAGGATCTTCTTCAAATGTCCATTGGTTTGAACTAGAAAGAACATTGAAGTAATTCTTTCCAGTTCCATCGAACTTCTTAGATCTGAGATAGAGCATAGCGGTTGCAATGGATGGTGTAGATATATAGAATTTTGGCGAAGTGTTAAGCTCTACCGATTTGCTGCCTTTACTATTTTCAAATGAGTAGGTAATAATATTTCTTTTGCTATTGAATACATAGGTTTCAACAACATTCTCATTACCAAGTACTTTATTAACCATAACCATAGTCGGTAGATAGTCTTTGTTAATTTTGTAATCAACTGTAATATTTAGAAGCTCTCCGGTTGATACTCTAGAAATCAGCTGAGACGAAAAGAGCATCCCAGAGTCATTCTTTTCTTTGAAGACTTCAAACGTTTCTTCGGAATAGACATTACCATTTCGCATAAACTTGTATGCGCCGCGATATATCTTAGTTCCTTTTCTTTTTGCATTGTCGGAGTTACTCATACTATTATTCTAGCTTAGTTTTAAAATAATAAAAGAGTGTAATTGTGTCCAGAAAGAGAATTTCGATCCATTCAAGACTAATTCAACTAATTAGCTCGAAAGAATTTATTGCTTTAACAATTCTAGGAAACACTGTAATTATTGTTTTTTCTACTGTAGTTTTTCACTTAGAAACTGATGTTAATCCATTAATGACTGAGTATTTAGATGCTGTATGGTGGGCCTTTGCTACTGTAACAACTGTTGGCTATGGGGATATTGTACCTATGACTTACTTTGGTAAGATTATCGGTATCTTCCTTATGCTCTTAGGGACTGGAATATTTGCTACTTATACGGCACTTTTTGCAAATGCTCTTCTAGGAAGAGATATTGGAAGGCTAAAAGGTGAAGTTAGGCATATCCGATCTGGAATGAGAAATATTGAGCAAGATGAAGAGAATCTCGAGCTCTCTATTGAAGAAATTAGAAATACTTTAAATAGATTAGAAAAACAATTTAAGAAAGATAAACAAAAAAAGGAAAATTAAATGTCTTATGAAGTTTATAAGGTACTTCACGTACTTGCTATCATCGTTACAGTTGCTGGACTTGCAATTGGTTATTACTCAACTCAACCTAAGCATATTAAAATTGTTTCAGGTATCTCAAGTTTTCTAATTCTTGTTGCAGGTATGGGATTACTTGCTAGATTAGGAAATAGTCATGGCGATGGATTTCCTGCATGGGTTGTTGCTAAGATCGTAATCTGGCTAATTATCTCAATTACAGGACCAGTTTTTGCCAAGAGATTGTCGGCTTCTTTAAAGCCTAAACTATTTTGGGGATATATCTTCCTATTCTTCCTTGCAACATATATTGCTGTAAATAAGCCTTTCTAGTGAAGGATAAAGTCGAGCTCACTTTTGGTGGGCTTTTCTTTTTTTCTATTCCTAGTATCTTGGGCTCATTACTAGAGCCTATCTCTGGTGTGGTTGACTCGGCCCTAATAGGCAATAGGGATACACACTGGCTAGCAGCACTCTCTATTGGGGTGATTCTTCTAAGCTCTTTTACATGGGTTTTTAACTTTCTCATTCATACTTCAACTCAAGCCGTAAGTGAGTCTTTTGCTCGTAATGATCACAATATTGTTGTTCAAAAAATAAAGGTGGCCTTACTACTTTCTTTTATTATTGGTGTACTCTCAAGTATTGGATTGTATATCTTTAGAATTCCACTTTTTCTATTCACTGGTGCTACCGATGAACTGCTCCCTCTGGTTGAAGATTATTTTAATATTCGTCTTTTAGGGCAAACATTTTTAATTATTTCTTTTACTTCAATTTCTATTCTCAGAGGTCTTTCCAGAGTTAAGGAGAGCTTTTATCTCATTTTTCTTACAACCATCGTGAATATTTCTAGTTCTTGGTACTTATTAAATTTCACAGAACTTGGAATTTCTTCTGTAGCATGGGGAACCGTTTTGGCCGGACTATTATCAATGATCATAGGTTTAGCTTTAATTTTTAGAGAGGAATTCATTAGAGAGAAATTCTTTGAAGCTCGACTCAATAAAGCTCAGTGGATTCATTTTGGAAAGAACTCTTTTAATATGTTTTGTCGCTCGATGATTTTAACAAGTTGCTTTTTCCTAAGTACTAAATGTGCCTCGAGACTTGGTGCTGAAGGGCTTGCTGCTCATCAAATTATACTTGAATTATGGCTTATCTCCTCCTTTTTGATTGATGGAGTTGCGATAACTGCGAATATCATGGCAGCAAAATTCAAAGGAGAAGGCAGCGAAAGTAAGTATCAAGATCTTAAAAAGCAGATTCTTCTATTGTCCGCTGTAATTGGCCTTTCTTTTACATTGATCTACTTTGTATTTTCTGATCAGCTGTGGAATATCTTTTCTAATGACGAACTCGTATTTGCTCAGATAAGAACAGTTTGGCCTTATATAGCTTTATCTCAAATGCTACTTGCTGTTTCATATATCTATGATGGATTATTATTTGGCCTTGAGAGATTCAGTTTTCTTCGCAAGCAAATGTTTATTGCTTTCTTTGTCTCATACTTACCGTTTATTCTTTTTTCTATTTATTATAATAGTTTTGTCGCCATATGGTTAGGTATGATCTCATTGGGAGTCTATCGTTTATTTATGGGGTATTTTGGTACAAAGTCAATAGGGGATTTGAATTGAAAGAAGTTGGAAAAGATGGATTTTCTAAAGAGTATTGGGATGTAAATTACTCCAATCCTGATGAAATGGATGGAATAGGTAATGCTGAAAATCATGCTAAGTATATGAAGGCATTATTTGATTTAGATTTTATTGATATAAGTAGTATCGTCGATTTAGGCTTTGGATTAGGACATTTATTGCAGGCAACATTAAAGGAGTTTATTCCTTATAGAGCAATGGGAATTGAGCCTTCGAAGTATCCTTTCGAGTTAGTTCTAAAAAGAGGTATTTCACCTGTTGAGTCGACAAAACTAAACCTAATTAATACAGACCTTGTAAGCTGGTGCGAAAACCCTAAGTTTTCTAAGCACTTTGATCTTGGTATTTGCACTTCAGTTTTTCAATACCTAAGTGATGAAGAGGTGAGAGCTGTTATTCCAATTTTGGCAAAACGAGTAAAGTATCTCTATTTCTCTGTTCCGACTGATAAAGAGCTTAATCGCCAGATCGAAGACCTAGAATTTAAAGATGAGTATGCGATAAGAAGATCTAGGAGCTGGTATCAGCGAGAATTAAAGAAGAGCTTTACCTTCGTTTCAACAAGAGTTTTAGAGAGTAAAGAGTTCTTTAAAGAGGAAGATACCTTCTTTACTGACTTACTATTTCGATTCTAAGGGCAGGGTTATAATAACTTTTGCAAATTGGCCTTGTTTGGATTCTAATTTCATACTTCCCTTATAGAGATTATTTATAATTTCATAAGATGAACTCATTCCTAGACCTGTCGCTTTATTTGTAGGCTTGGTTGTGTAAAAGGGAGTGAAGACCTTTGAGAGGTTTTCTTCTTTTACACCTATTCCATTATCATATAATTCTATCTCTATTGAGTCGTCTTTGATTTCGCTATTGATTTTTATCACTGGAGAAAAGTGAGTCGGATCATTTTCATATTTTTCTTGAAGTGATTCAATTGAGTTGTAGAGAGTGTTGTATAGAACTTTCCCTAGTTCACTCTTGTGACCATGGTATTCGTCGGCAAGTGGACTTAGGCTGACGCTAACGGATGCGTTAGCTTCAAGAAACTTACTCTTCATGGCAATCTCAATGGTTAAGGCGACTTCTTCTATTAGCTCATTAATACTGAAACGTTCACTATTAGATTTCTTATGACCAGCAGATGTTGAAATCAGTTGAGAGACTATCGTGTTGGCCTTGTGACCTTCTGCTAGGATATACTCGATACTTGTTTTAGCATCTTGCATAGCTTCTTCTATATCAAAGTTATCATCTTGTTCGAAGTTAACTTTCTTAGTATCTAACTCTTCAATAATTTCCTTTAAAATAGCAGAGGAGTTAATGATAATATTAAGTGGGTTTCGTATTTCATGGGCCAAGCCTGAAGAGAGTACACTTACTGCGGCCAAACTTTCTTGCTCGATTAACTTCTTTTTGAGCTTCTCATTATCATCAATATGTTTTTTTAAACTCTGATTCGTATCCTCTAGAGCTTTCTTACGCTTTTTAAGGTTTAACAATAAGTGTTCATTATTTTGTCGGGCCTCAAATGCTGTAACGATATAGTGATTCACTGACTTAGAAGATTTAATAATAATGACACAGAAGATAATGATGAAAACTGATATATAGCTCTCAGGCGTTGTGAATTGAAGAGCATACCAAATAAAGAAAGGAAGCAGTGTAAAAATAGAGTAGGGAACAAAAACTTTTGAAGAAGAAGCGTTTGAGTTAAAAGTTATTGCAACCATACCTGTAGCGATGACCAATAGAAAGAGCTGATGAATTTGGCTTAAGTATGAAAAGAAGGAAATAGAAAAACAGCTATATGTTAAGGCCGAAAGAGTAGAGAGAATTGCGAAAATTAGTTCCGTTCTTTTCTCGTTAACTTCTTCTACAGATTTTAATTTTTTAAGAAAATTAGCATAGTAATATAGACGTCCCAAAGATTGTGCTAAAGAAATTGTAAGGTAACTTAAACCTAAAGTTCGTGGTAAGTGATCTAATAGAATGATAAAAATAAGTATAGTTGAGATGGTTAGGCCAACCATAGAATTTATATTATTCTTGGCCAAGTGAGTCAGTCTAAGTTTATCTAAATAGTTTTTTTCCTTTTGCATAAAACTTTTTCGGTATATAAAAATGAAGTATTAGAAATTTAAAATAACAAAGCTAGTCTGTTATTTAGGAGAGAATTATTATGAGTTGTCCTTGTGGAGTAGGAAAAGATTATTCAGATTGTTGTGAACCATTACATAAGGGAGCCTCAAAGGCGAAAACTGCAGAGCAGCTAATGAGATCAAGATATTGTGCTTTTGCAAAAGAGCAAATTGATTATTTAATTTCAACTCAAGATAGCGCTAGCAGAGATCAGCTCAATAGAGATGAGATTGAGATTTGGTCTAAAGAAAGTGATTGGAAAAATATTGATATTATCGACACTGAAGCTGGTCTTGAACAAGATGAGCAGGGGATTGTTGAGTTTAAAGCAACATATGTTGTTGGAGATAAGGAAGTTGTTCACCACGAAAGGTCTAGCTTTGCCAAGGAAGATGGTGATTGGTACTTTGTTGAAGGTGATGTCATTAGAGATCAAGTAAAGCGAGCTGGACCTAAGGTCGGTAGAAATGACCCATGTCCATGTGGTAGTGGAAAGAAACATAAGAAGTGTTGTCTATAAAATTATGTAACGAATCAAAAGTTGCGTAGATTCCTTTGAGGGGTTTTAGTTTCTAGGCCCCTCTAATAAAGGACTTTGGAGTTTTCATTTCTTCATAGTTCTTTTTCTTTTTCATCAATATCTTAAGTTATTATTTAGGCGCTATGTGTCGCATTAAAATACTTATTTCTTTATTATGAACTAGTTACATATTGCGATATCTTTAGTATAAACAGCATAAGTAAATTTATATTTTTGTAATGAAATAAACATATTAACGTTTAAACGGGATTAGTATTACTATGATTCGTATTAAGAAAGGTTTAGATGTTCCTATTAGTGGAGCTCCTAAGCAGACAATCGAAGCTGGTCCACAAGTTAAGAGAGTTGCGATCACAGGTCCTGACTATGTTGGGATGAAACCTTCTATGAAGGTTCAGATTGGTGACACTGTTAAAATTGGACAAGTTCTTTTTGAATGCAAGAAGAACGAAGGGCTTCTTTACACTTCTCCGGCAAATGGAAAGGTTGTAGAGATTAACAGAGGCGCAAAAAGAGCGTTTCAAACTATTGTGATTGAAGTTTCAGGTCACGATCAATTAGAATTTTCAAGCTTTAAGTCAAAGAATGTAAGTGAGCTTACTTTTGATGATGTAAAGAATCTTCTAGTTGAGTCTGGACTATGGACAGCTTTAAGAATGAGACCTTTTTCTAAGGTTGCACTTCTTTCTGATAAGCCAAGCGCAGTATTTATCAATGCAATGGATACCAATCCTTTAGCTGCAAACCCAGACCAAGTTATTGGACAGTACGCTGATGACTTTAAAACAGGTGTCGAAGTTCTTTCTAAATTAACAGAAGGAAAGACTTATGTTTGTAAAGCGGCTGGATCAAAGGTCCAGGCTCCAGCAAATGTTGTTACTGAAGAATTCTCTGGTCCTCATCCTGCTGGATTAGTTGGAACTCATATTCATTTTCTAAGTCCTGTTCATGCAGATAAAGCTGTATGGCACGCAAATTACCAAGACGTAATTGCTGTTGGTAAATTATTTACAACAGGAAAACTTTGGACTGACAGAGTTATCTCTGTTGCAGGACCAAAGGCGAAGAACCCAAGACTTTTAACAACAACAATGGGTGCTCATATTCTTGATTTAGTTGCTAGTGAAACTGGTGATGGAGAATTAAGAATTATTTCTGGTTCTGTTTTAAATGGACGTAAAGTAGAGGATTCATTTCTTTACTTAGGACGTTACCATAATCAAGTTTCGATTCTTGCTGAAGGAAGAGAGAGAGAGTTCTTAGGTTGGCAAATGCCAGGACTTAATAAGTTTTCTATAAAGAGAACTTTTGTTTCTTCTCTATTTGGGTCTTCTAAGAGATTTGATATGAATACAACTACTCATGGTTCTTTAAGAGCAATGGTTCCAGTAGGAATGTATGAAAAACTTGTTCCTCTTGATGTTCTTCCAACTCAACTGATTAGATCTCTACTTACTAGAGACACTGATCTAGCACAACAACTTGGTTGCCTTGAGTTAGATGAAGAAGATTTAGCACTATGTACTTTTGCTAGTGTTGGAAAGAAGGACTTCGGTCCAATTCTAAGAGAGAATTTAACTACTATTGAGAAGGAAGGTTAAATGAAGGCTTTAAGAGGTTTTCTAGATTCTCAACATCATCACTTCGTTAAAGGTGGTAAATTAGAAAAGTTCTATCCAATGTATGAAATGATAGACACTTTTATTTATACTCCTGGTGAAGTGAGCAGAGGTTCTGTTCACGTACGTGATGGTATTGATCTAAAAAGAACAATGACAACAGTTGCAATGGCCCTGACATTCTGTTTGCTTATGGGTGCATACAATACTGGATTACAAGCAAATTTAGCACTAGCTGCTAATGGGATTACATCTGTAGATTCTTGGAGAGGCATGATCATGGCCACTTTAGGTCTTGGTTTTGATCCAGCAAATTGCATTTCAAACTTTGTTTATGGACTACTATTTTTACTGCCAGTCTTTTTGGTGACGAATATTGCTGGTGGTTTCTGGGAAGTTATCTTTGCAACGGTTAGAAAGCATGAAATTAATGAAGGTTTCCTAGTAACAGGACTTTTATTTCCACTTATTTTACCTCCAACAATTCCTCTATGGCAGGTTGCTGTAGGGATCTCTTTTGGTGTTGTATTTGGAAAGGAAGTATTTGGTGGAACTGGGAAGAACTTTTTAAACCCAGCTCTTACAGCTAGAGCATTTCTATTCTTTGCTTATCCTGGAGAAATCTCAGGTGATGCAGTTTGGACGGCCGTTGATGGTTTCACTGGAGCAACAGCTCTTGGTCAAGCTGCAACTGGTGGTGTAAGTGCTATTACAACTTCTTGGATGGATGCATTCTATGGATTTATGCCTGGTTCAATGGGTGAGACTTCAACTCTTGCTTGTTTACTAGGAGCGATCATCCTTATTGTTTCTGGAATTGGTTCTTGGAGAATTATGCTCTCTATGCTTATTTCAGCTATGGCATTTGCATTTATGCTAAATGTAATTGGTTCAGATACAAACCCAATGTTTGCTCTTCCTCCTCACTGGCACATCGTGCTTGGTGGATTTGCTTTTGGTCTTGTCTTTATGGCAACTGATCCTGTTTCTGCCGCTATGACTTTTAAAGGACAATATTTCTATGGGGCCCTCATTGGTCTAATGGCTATCCTTGTTCGTGTTATTAACCCAGCATTCCCGGAAGGTGTAATGCTTGCGATTCTTTTCTCAAATTGTTTTGCACCACTAATCGACTGGTTTGTTGTTAATGGTGATATCAAGAGAAGACAAGCTCGTATCAAGGCATAAGGAGAAGTTATGAAAGGTGAAACAGGTAAAACGCTTCTAGTCGCTTTCCTTCTTTGTATTGTTTGTTCAGTTCTCGTATCTGGTGCAGCAGTAAAGTTAAAGCCACTTCAAGAGGCCAATAAGAAACTTGACGTTAAGAAGAATCTTCTAGTTGCTGCAGGTATGGTTAACTCTACTGCAACGAAAGAGGAGATTGACTCTGCGTATTCAAATGTAACTCCATTATTAGTTGATCTTGCAACAGGTGATATTGTTGAAGGTGATATTGAAAATTACGACCAAAAGAAAGCAGCAAAAGATCCTAAGCAAAACTTAATGATTGAATCTGCTGATGATTTTGGCGGTATTAAGATGAGAGCAAAGATCGCGAAAGCCTACTTGGTAAAAGAAGCAGGAGAAACGAAAATGATCGTTCTTCCGGTTCATGGAAAAGGGCTTTGGTCTACAATGTATGGTTTTCTAGTATTAGAGCCATCAACAACTACAGTTAAAGGTATCGGTTACTATGCTCACGGCGAGACTCCTGGTCTTGGTGGTGAGATTGATAATCCTACTTGGAAAGCGAGTTGGACCGGAAAGAAGATTCTTGATGAGAACTTCGAGCCAGTATTAAAAGTTGTTAAGGGTGCTGCAAAGACTGAGACTGAAATTGATGGTCTCTCTGGAGCAACTCTTACTGCAAATGGTGTTTCTGGAACTATTAAGTACTGGCTTGGTGAAAATGGATTTGGTCCATTCTTAGCGAAGTTCAGAGATGGGGGGATTCAATAATGAGCCTTAAGAAAACTTTCTTTAAACCTCTATTTGAAGATAACCCAATTGCACTACAGATCCTTGGGATTTGTTCTGCACTTGCTGTTACTACAAAATTAGAGACTGCATTTGTAATGTGTTTAGCCGTGACTTTAGTTACAGCATTTTCAGGATTCTTTGTTTCTATTATTAGAAACCATGTTCCTTCTAGTATTCGTATCATCGTAATGATGACTGTTATTGCGTCACTCGTTATTGTAACAGATCAGCTTTTAAAGGCCTTCGTTTATGATGTAGCTAAGTCTATGTCTGTATACATCGGGCTAATTATTACAAACTGTATCGTTATGGGGCGTGCTGAAGCATATGCAATGAAGAATACACCTATTATGTCTTTTGTAGACGGTCTTGGAAACGGGATTGGGTATAGTGTTGTTTTATTATTTGTTGCATTTTTTAGAGAATTACTAGGAAGTGGAAAACTTCTTGGATACACAATTCTTCCAACAGTTGGAAATGGTGGATTCTACCAAACTAATGGTATGGCGCTACTTGCTCCAAGTGCATTTTTCCTAATTGGTCTATTTATCTGGGCCCTTAGAACTTGGAAAACTGATCAAGTGGAAAAGGAGAACTAGATGTTAGAACATTATTTAAGTTTATTTATTAAATCTATTTTTGTTGAAAACTTAGCTCTATCTTTCTTCCTAGGTATGTGTACTTTCTTAGCAGTATCTAAGAAAGTTAAAACTTCCCTCGGTTTAGGGGTAGCGGTTGTTGTTGTTCAAACAATTACAGTTCCAATTAACAACCTTCTTTATACTTATCTTTTAAAGGATAATGCTCTTCAATGGGCTGGTATAGAGGGTGTAGATCTATCTTTTCTAGGTCTTATTTCTTATATCGGAGTTATCGCAGCGATGGTTCAGATCCTAGAGATGACTTTAGATAAATTTTTTCCAGCTCTTTATACTGCGCTAGGGATCTTCTTACCACTGATTACAGTTAACTGTGCGATCATGGGTGGATCACTATTTATGGTTGAGAGAGATTATAATTTCTCTGAAAGTGTTGTTTACGGTTTAGGTTCAGGTATTGGTTGGGCCCTAGCAATTGCAGCTCTAGCAGGAATTAGAGAAAAAATGAGATATAGCGACGTACCTGATGGATTAAAAGGACTAGGGATTACCTTCATTACTGTTGGTTTAATGGCACTAGGTTTCCTTTCATTCTCTGGTATTCAACTTTAATAGGATATAGGAATAATTATGAATGAAATTATTTTAGGCGTATTAATGTTTACCGTCGTAGTCTTGGCACTTGTGCTAGTTATTCTTTTTGCAAAGTCTAAACTAGTTAGTAGTGGAAATATCAAGCTATCGATAAACGGTGAAAAAACAGTTGAGATCCCTGCTGGTGGGAAGCTACTTAACGCCCTAGCTGATCAGAAACTTTTTGTTTCATCTGCCTGTGGTGGTGGTGGAACATGTGGACAATGTAAAGTTCATGTACATAAAGGTGGGGGAGAGATTCTCGAAACAGAACTTTCTCACATTACAAAGAGAGAAGCTAAAGATGGTTGTCGTCTAGCGTGTCAGGTCTCAATTAAAGAAGATATGGACATCGAAGTAGAGGATGAAGTTTTTGGTGTTAAGAAGTGGGAATGTACAGTTAGGTCTAACCATAACGTTGCGACTTTTATTAAAGAATTTGTTCTCGATCTTCCAGAAGGTGAGTCAGTTCCTTTTAGAGCTGGTGGATTTATTCAAATTGAAAGACCTCCAGGTTTAACAATTGATTATAAAGACTTCGATATTGAAGAAGAGTACAGAGGTGATTGGGATACTTTCAAAGTTTGGGATAATATCTCAACTGTTCCTGATGAGACTATTAGAGCGTACTCAATGGCAAACTATCCTGAAGAAGAAGGGATGATAATGCTGAACGTTCGTATTGCTTCTCCACCTCCAAGAGCTCCTAAAGGAACTCCTCCAGGTAAGATGTCATCTTATATCTTTGGTTGTAAGCCAGGCGATAAGGTAACAATCTCTGGACCATTTGGAGAATTCTTTGCTCGTGATACGAAAAAAGAGATGGTCTTTGTTGGTGGTGGTGCAGGTATGGCGCCAATGCGTTCGCACTTATTTGATCAGCTCAAAAGACTTAAGACAGATCGTAAGATTACTTTCTGGTATGGAGCTCGTTCTAAGAGAGAAATGTTCTATGTTGAGGACTTTGACGGTCTACAGGCCGAAAATGAAAACTTCAAGTGGCATTGTGCTCTTTCAGATGCACTTCCAGAAGATAATTGGGAAGGTTATAAAGGATTTATTCATCAAGTATTACATGATGAATACCTAAAAGATCATCCAGCACCAGAAGATTGTGAGTACTACCTTTGTGGTCCTCCAATTATGAATGCTTGTGTAATTGACATGCTCCTTGACCTTGGGGTTGAAAGAGAAGATATTATGCTTGATGACTTTGGTGGATAATAAAGTTTTAATCGTAAAGGGCCGCTATAGCGGCCCTTTTTTGTTTAAGAGAACGTAATGAAAGACTCCAAGAAATTTGACTCACTTAAGCTACTTCCTTCTGTTTTAGAAGCAATCGAAGATGCTGGTTTTGTAAAACCGTCTCCAATTCAACTAAAAGCAATTCCTCCTCTACTAGAGGGGCGCGATCTATTAGGTATAGCCAAGACTGGCTCAGGTAAGACAGCAGCTTTTTGTCTTCCGATTATTGATAAAATAATTAGAAGACCTGTGGAGGTTTCTAGGCATCATGTTAGGGCCCTTATTTTAACTCCTACTCGTGAACTTGCCTCCCAAATTGAGCAGTTTATTCAAGACATAGGTAGTTTAGAAGGCGTTAGCTCTCTGGTCGTGTTTGGAGGTTCTAGAAGAGCTAATCAAGTTGAAATGCTAAGGGAGGGAGTCGATATCTTAGTGGCAACTCCAGGTCGACTTATTGATCTTATAGAATCTAATACATTGAGTTTAGATGAAGTTGAAACTTTCGTTTTAGATGAAGCGGATATGATGTTAGATATGGGTTTTTTACATGATGTGAATATTATCATTTCTCATCTTCCAATAAAAAAGCAGACGCTAATGTTCTCGGCCACAATGCCAAAAACCATTGAGAAACTCTCTAAAGATTTATTGCGAGATCCAGTTAAGGTGAAGGTTGACATTGAGTCGACTGTTGTAAAAAAGATTGAGCAACGTCTTTATACTTTAGTCAAAAAGGATAAATTAAACTTACTTCTTCATTTACTTGAGAATGAGGAACTCTCAAAAGTTCTCCTCTTTTGTAAGACTAAAATTGGAGCAGATATTTTAGTGGAAGAATTACTGAAACATGGAATTAGTTGTGACTCAATTCATAGTAATAAATCCCAACGTCAAAGAGAGATTGTTCTAGAGTCTTTTAAGTCTGGAGAGTTCCGCTTGTTGGTCGCTACAGATGTTGCCGCCAGAGGAATTGATATTTCGGGAATTACTCATGTTATTAATTACGCTCTTCCT
Source organism: Halobacteriovorax sp. HLS (assembly GCF_004006665.1). Classification (NCBI taxonomy): domain Bacteria; kingdom Pseudomonadati; phylum Bdellovibrionota; class Bacteriovoracia; order Bacteriovoracales; family Halobacteriovoraceae; genus Halobacteriovorax; species Halobacteriovorax sp. HLS. The sequence goes on along the minus strand of NZ_QOCL01000001.1, from coordinate 19,492 downwards.
GAAGAGGTTAGTAATTATGTTCATCGAATAGGGCGAACAGCAAGGGCAGGAGGAGCAGGGATTGCAATTTCCTTTTGTGTGTCATCTGAAGTTAAACTACTCGCGAGTATTGAAAAAAAGATTGGAGAGAGTATACCGGTTATTAATGATCATCCATTCTTTGCCGAGCTTTCGAGTCAGGACCCTCATTCTAAGAAGAAGAAAAAGCCTAAGAGAAAGCGCTTTTAGCTAAGTCTCTTTTTTCTCTAAAGACAACTAAGTAAACTTCTGTATAATTAGATAGTGAAGTTTCTTAGTCTCTTTATATTCTCTATATATAGTTTTTGCTCTTTTGCAGCATATGACCCGTGTAAGTACTTTTCTTTTAATAGCTGTGATAATGGAAGTAGTATCAATTCTAGTATTGGTTCTAGTCAACCTAGCTCTAGTCGATCATTTTCTTCGCCATCATCTCTTGGCTCTGTGGAAGGCTTTGGAGTAGAAGGAATTGTTTGGAGTGGATTGGATTTAAGTATCGTTTCAGGTAATGGAAGAGTAGGAGGTGGTGCTTCTAGTTCTAATACTGATGATACTTTCTTTGGAAATAGTTCTAAAGAAGAATACTACTCATATGTTGATAGAAAAGTTGCCTTGCAAAGTTATGATTTTGAAAAGTACACCTTTGGTGCTGGTCTCTCACTGTTAAGTAAGAAAAGTAGTAAGCTTTTCTCTTTGAATATAGGAGCTGTTTCAAAATATATTAGTAGCTCAGGTAATTTCCATTTTGGAGGGGCCTTATCTGCTAGTTTAGGACCCCTAAATTTTGCTTATTCTAAGTATAAAGATGAAGGTATAGATATTGATAGTGGGAGAGGAGTTTCAACTCCTATTGTATTTATAGTTGACTCTTACTCAGTTGGTTTAAGTCTTGGAATATTTAATATTGATTATACCGTTTTTGATAATCGAACAAATTATACGGATAAAATAGAAATATTTTCTAGCTCACTTGTATATAAGAAAACGACCTTTTCTTTTGGGGTAAGGATTGAAAATGGTCCTTTACCTGAAGTGAATTTAGGAGAGGGTGTTATAAATACACAAGAAGAAGAAAAGAAGAATCAATTCTTGGCCTTTCAGTATAACTTTAGAAATGACCTCTCTGCAGGTCTGCTACACAATTACTTTCTAAGTGATGAATTATCAATTATCGCGACTTACTTCTTTTAGTCTTAGCAAAAGTGAGAAATAAATTCATTATGTCTAAAGTTTAGTCACTGTCATATATAGAACATTTATTTGGCCTGTAAGTGCTCAAAATTCCTAATGTAGACTTGGTATTCATCTTGCTTATTAGTAATCAAATACAAATTGGAGTTAATTATGAATTCTTTAAAACTTATGCTCTTGCTAGCAATCTCTTTTGTTTCTTTAAGCCAAAATATTTTCTTTGAAAATAGTCGAGAAATAGCTTCTGTTGATTGTGCAAATTGTGAAAGTGAACTTGAGAATTCATCAGACGAATTATCTAAGTCATTAACAAAAATTAAATCTGTTCTACCTAAAGAAGTAGGGAATATGGCCTTATTCGAAGCAATGAAGCAGAAGCATCAATGTGGAGAATTCTTTGGTGAAAGTGATATGAAATTTAAAGGAAGGTTAAAAGAGAATCAAACTTACTTTGTCGCTGCTGATCCTATGAACTCTGATATAGAGGCCGCGGGCATGGTATTTATGATGAATTTACCAAATGAAGGCAAGAAAGGAGAGTCTAGTTCTAAGAGACCTTTTCTTGGTAAGAGCTACGAAGGAGATATCCTAATGGTAGAAAGAGTTCAAAATGGAAGAAAGATTATTGGTTATAACGTCACTCTTTCTCTTTGTAAGTTCTCTTTTGGAAAAAAGAAAATAATTCATGAAGATAATAAAATTGAAGAACTCGCTTTTGGAATGATGTCGCTAGATACTGAAGATAATTGTGATGGTTACTTAGACATCAATATGAGTAAAGTTGGCTTTGTTGCTAATCCTAAGAGTTCGTTCAAAAGAAGAATACCAATGGAGAAACATTTTCAACCAATTGAATGTGACTAAGACTAAGAACCCAATTTTGGCCTACATTTTAGTAGGCCTTTTACTTTTAATGCAATAATTTCTATCTATTCTCTCTCTCAAAAGTTCTATATCCTTTTATTACATATTTAAGGAGTTCTAATGCTTATTTCTAATATTGAAACTATTCCAGGAAAAAACATAACTGAGTATTATGGTTTAGTCACAGGCTCTACCGTTAGAGCAAAGCATATTGGGCGTGACTTTATGGCGGGTTTAAAGAATATTGTTGGGGGAGAGTTGAAGGGCTATAGTGAATTGTTGCAAGAATCAAGAGCAGAAGCTATGAATCGAATGATTGAATCTGCTAAAGAGGTAGGTGCAAATGCTATCGTCAATATTCGTTTTTCAACTTCATCTGTGGCCCAAGGGGCCGCTGAGTTATACTGCTATGGTACAGCAGTTAAGGTAGAATAGTTTGGAACAATTAGTTGTATTCTCTGTTCTGCTTGGTCTTGGTTATTTCTTTGGAATCTCTAATGAGAAAAAGCACTATAAGTCCATTAGAACAAGAGAGAAAAAGTATCGTAATACTGTAGCAGTTAGTTTTAAGAGTCCTCCTATTTCAAATGATTTAATTCAAGATCAAAAATTAGTTATGGGTAGTACAGTTGTTTCAATAGATTATTTCAAGTTAATGTATGCAGGAATTCAATCTCTCTTTGGTGGACGTCTTAGAAGTTATGAGTCTTTAGTTGATAGAGCTCGTAGAGAAGCTCTACTTAGAATGAAAAAAGATGCTAAGGGTTATTCTATGATTCTTAATGTGAAGGTTGAAACATCATCAATTTCAAAAGGAACGCAGAATAAAGGGGTCGGAAGCGTTGAAGTCTTAGCATATGGAACGGCCATAAAAGTAAATGAAGTATAATCCTGCAAATACTGAAAGAGACAATAATATCTCTGAGGGAAATGATCTCGTTGGTTTTTTTAAATACCTTTTTGGCACAGTACTTATTATTTTAATTACTGTTTTTACTATAAGTATCCTATCGTCTGTAATTATTAATTCTTTCAGTGATCCACTAGAGTCAACTCTTCATAATAAGATGTTTAATATGTTTAATTTGAACTATAAGCAATCTAAGAAAGAAGAGAATATTCAATCTTTATTAAATTCCTTAATCGAAGTCTCTGATATGAAACAGAAGAAGTTCCAAATAAGAATTGTCTCTTCTAAAGATCAAAATGCTATGGCATCCATTGGGGGAAGAATTACAATTTACGATGAGTTGCTTCGAAATATCGAAACCGAAAACTCTTTGGCACTAGTCCTTGCTCATGAATTAGGGCACTATAAAATGAGGCATCACCTTCAGGGAATTGGTCCTATAATTACTATTTCTATTCTTAATTTTGTTACACCATCAATGAAAGACTTAATTGAAAAAGTTTTTTTCCTAGGAATGATGAAAGTTTCTAGAGATCATGAAACGGAAGCTGATCAATATGCAATAGAACTAATGATTAACAGATATGGTCATCTTGACGGGGCCTTGACCTTTTTTAGAAATGTTGAAAAAATCGAGAATAAATATCCTAGTATAGCAAAATTTCTATCAGGTCATCCTGCGACACAAGAGAGAATAGATCTTTTTGAACAACAGGCGAAGAAATATAAAGATGAAAAGAATGAAATAACCGTTTTTTCATTGGAAGAGTAGGTGCACATAGGAGCGTAATTTGAATGATATAGAGAAATTAAAACAAGAGAATAAACAATTAAGAACTCTTCTCGAAGAAAGAACCAAGCTTCTTTCTAAAACAATACATGATTTATCTAGTCCAGTTACGATCGCTTTCTTTGAAGTTCAAAAGGCCCTTGAAGCTAAGAGTCCAAATTATAAAGAGTCTCTTGAAAGTATAGAAGAATCTCTCGATAGAGTTATTGAGTATATTGATAATTACAAGAAGGCGCGAGATGAATTTGTAGAGCTTGGAACTAAGAATAAAATAACGCTAAAAAAAGTAAAGAGCTTTCTATCTTTCTACCTTGGTCAGGAAATACTGATGAATGATCTTACTCTTAGTGTTCTTTCTGAGGATGATGAGATAACAGTAGATGAAGAGTATTTCTTTAAGAATGTTCTTAAACCACTTTTTAAAAACGTTTTTTCAGCAATAAATAATGAAGAAGTTATTGTTAAGAAAGTTGAGAAAGACTCAAGTTCGTACTTAACTATAGAATGTAATTTTAAGCTAAGTGAAGTTCAAATCGATGAACATAATAAAGCCGCACTTAGGATTGGTGGAAAAGTCGAGTATAGAGATGGACTCTTGGCCGTAATTCTTACTGAATCCTAGGTTCAAAATTTGGTTCACGTGAAGGAATGTAACCTCCTGTAAGCAACACCTCATTTAGTTCTGCTTGCTTTGTTGGGAGTATTATTTCAAAACTTGTATTGCCCTTGTAGGTAGAGATTTCAATAGAGCCATTATTCTTTTCAATGATATTACGACTAATACTTAGGCCTAGTCCTGTACCTTTTCCTATCGGCTTCGTCGTAAAGAAAGGTTCAAGAATTTTCTTACTTAGCTCGTTACTGATCCCTTTTCCAGAGTCGATAACTCTTATCAAAACTGAATCATAATTATCTTCTATGATTATCTTTACCCATCTTTCATCTAAATCATAGATTGCATCATAGGCATTTGTTAGTAAGTTTAGAAAGATTTGTGTTATTTCAATTGGATTAGTTTGTAGTGCAATATCTTTGGTTAAATGATTGGATAGTATTCTAATTCCTTCAGATTTAAACTTTTCTTGACATAAGATTAATGCGTCTTCGATAACAGTAGAAAGAGCTATTTGTTTAAGATCATTTTCGTCTCGCGTATTTCTTGAAACTTTTGATAATGAATCTACAATTTTCTTCACTCTATATGTCGTATCTTCAATTTTCTTAGCATAGTATTTAATCTTTTCTGGATCTATATTATTTTCATTTGAAAGCCTCATGAGTTTTTGAGAGAAGCCAGAAATGATAGCCAAAGGATTGTTAATTTCGTGACCAATACTACCTGCTAATTTTCCAATTGATGCCATTTTATCTAGTTCACATCTGCTTTCAACCTCTTTTTTCTGATCTGTTATATCAAGGGCAGAGCCAACAATCGATAAAGGTACACCTTTATTGTCTTTAATAACTCGACCAACAACTTTTAGATATCTGATCTCGTTCTTATAAGTTGTGACTTCATGGCTGAGCTCAAAACTTCCTTCCCGGATACATTCTTCAAATTTAACTAAATACTGAGCATAGGTCGATGCTGAGATGAACTTTAGAATATCATCCGAAGGTATCTTGAAGTTTTCAGGTAAGTCTAATATTCGATTTAATTCAACGGATGTGTGGAACTGGCTATTTTTAAATTCATATTCCCAAAATGATATCTTATTTAATACTGCTGCGTCTAAGAGTCTTGCTTCATCTTTGAGTGCATTTTCTTGTAGCTTGAATAGCTCAGTAATATTTCTTACGACACATAGAATATGGTCTGAGTCTAGAATTGGAATCAAGGCCATATTGTAGTGGCACAATCCTTTTTGAAAGTTAAAATTCGTTTGCTTAAGAGATGTCGAGGATTGATCTAGCGCCTTAAAGAATTCTAGTTGTGACTCGGGTGGAAGGTGGCGATGTAGAGAAGAGCCAGTGATCTTTAGTATTGAATCATCAAAGTGCTTACTTACAAAAATGACTTTACCATTTCGATCAAGTTCGAAAACATACTCTTCAAGGTGATTTAGAAAGAATAATAACTTTTCTTGATTATCCACATTCGTCATTAGTTTTCTCCGCGTTATCATGTTAGACCACATATTTTTTATTTATACAAATCCTTTTCTGTATATTCTTTAAATCTTGATTTTACATAGCTAAACAGTCAGAAATTTGATAATAAGCAAATATGAAAGTTAATCTGTTAATCCTATGGGCCCTTGTGTGCTTTATTTCTTGTTCCAATGAACCTAAGTTGTTGAAATATGAAGGTAAGACCATGGGAACCACTTATCATATTAAGTACAGTTTTAGTGGTAAAGATCATAGTGCTGAGTTGAAACTCGCTACAGATCGTACACTTATTTCTCTTAATAAGATCATGTCTACTTATATTGCAGATTCAGAAATTTCTCTGTTTAACTCTAGTGCTAGTACAGAGTGGGTAGGAGCTTCAAAAGAGTTGCTCCTAGTTGTAGATCACGCTCTCAAGGTTGGAAGGGAGACTGATGGGGTCTACGACCCAACCATAGGTCCACTTGTGAACTTATGGGGCTTTGGACCAAGTGGTCAGCGTCAGGTTCCGAGTGATATCGAAATCGAAAAGAAGCTCAGAAGCGTTGGGCTAGATAAGCTTGAAGTAGATTTAAAAAAGCAAGCTTGGAAAAAGAGTATTGGTTCAGTTTATGTAGACCTTTCTTCTTTGGCCAAGGGTTATGGTGTTGATAAGATTGCTACTTTACTTGAGAGTAAGGGAATCAATAATTACATGGTTGAAATTGGTGGAGAAGTAAGAACGAGAGGCTCAAAGGCAGGTAAACCTTGGGTGATTGCGATAGAATCACCATCGCAAAAAGAGGGCAAGAATTCATATCAACGACTTGTTAATCTTAACTCTCATGCCATGGCCACAAGTGGAAACTATAGAAATTTTTTCAAACAGAAGAATAAGACTTACTCTCACACTATTGATTATAGAACTGGAAGGCCTGTTTCTCACACCCTTGCCAGTGTTAGTGTCGTTGATAGTAAGTCCTGTATGAATGCTGATGCTTGGGCCACAGCTCTTATGGCCATGGGTTATGAGAAGGGATTTGAAATTGCGGAAAAATTAAATATAGCAGCATACTTTATATATAAACTAGATTCTATGAGTACTTTTGCTGTTGCACAGACCACAGAATTTAGAAAATTAAATTTATAGGTGAACTTATGAAAATGTTTTTAGTGTCGTTAATTGTAATGATGGCGGCGATTGCAGGAATGGCAGTTGGGGTGATCTTTAGCAATAGAAAGCTAAAAGGTTCTTGTGGTGGTCTAGGAAAGCTGATGGGCGAGGATTGTTCGTTTTGCGATAAAAAGGACGAGTGCGACAAGACTTCAGAGCACAAAGAAGACTGTGTAAAGCTTGAAGTAAAAGACTCAAGTGTTAAACTTAGCATCAGCTGATTTTAGGTTTTCTTTTGTTAAGGGATAGTATTTGCCCTTTTGAAAAAGAAACTTCACGAACTGCTAACATAGTAATATATTAATAAAATTATAAATTTTGATAAAAATTCTCGGGTAAAAAAAACGGATTTTAATTATGGCTAACCCAATTGACTTCACACATCTGTCTGCTTCAGACATTTCATTTATTGACAATCTTTACGATGATTACAAACAAGAGCCAACCTCTGTTGATGAGTCTTGGCAAAAGTTTTTCGAAGGTTTTGAATTTGCCGCAGGAGCTACTCCAGGTGGAGGAGGAGACTTCGATGAATCGAGACTACGAAAAGAGTTTAATGTTTTTAGACTGATCCAATCGTATAGAGCGAGAGGGCACTTACTTTCAGATACGAACCCTATTCGTAAAAGAAGAGATCGTAATGCTCAGATTGGTCTTTCAGAATATGACCTTAATGCGAAAGACTTAGAAGAGGTTTTCATTTGTGGAGACTTTGTGGGTCTTGGTCCATGCAAGCTAAAAGATATTATCCATAAAATGGAGAGTCTATATTGTGGGAAGATGGGCATCGAGTATATGCACAGTAATGACACAGAGATTAGACGTTGGGTAAGAGAGAAGTTTGAGACTGGCTCTCTAGTTGTAGATTATCCAATTGAGAAGAAAAAGAGAATATTGGAAAAGTTAAACGAAGCTAATGTTTTCGAAAACTTTTTACAAACGAAGTACACAGGACAAAAAAGATTTTCACTAGAAGGTGGAGAATCTACTATTCCAGGTCTTGATGCGATAATAAATAGATCGAGTGAGCTTGGTGCTAAAGAGGTTGTTTTTGGAATGGCCCATAGAGGTCGTCTTAATGTTCTTACAAATATTATTGGTAAGACTTATGAGTATGTATTTTCTGAATTTGAAGGGAGCTCTTTAGAGCAAAAGCAAGGAATGGGTGATGGGGATGTTAAATACCATATGGGATTTACATCTGTTAAAGAGTCAACTTGCGGCAAAGATATTACTTTAAAAATTCTTCCTAACCCTTCGCATCTTGAGACAGTTTCTCCTGTGGTTACTGGTTACACTAGGGCCCAGGTTGATATCGCATATGAATCTGATGAGTCAAAAGTTATCCCTGTCGTTATTCACGGAGACGCGGCCGTTGCTGGACAAGGGATTGTTTATGAAACTCTTCAGATGTCAGAACTTCCTGCTTATAGAACTGGTGGGACAATTCACTTTGTTATAAATAATCAAATCGGTTTTACAACTGATTTTACTGACGCAAGATCTTCTAACTATTCTACTTCTGTTGCAAAAACATTAGATATTCCAATTATTCACGTTAACGGTGATTACCCTGAGCATGTTGTTTATGCATGTGAGTTTGCTGTTGAGTTTAGACAGAAATTTAAAAAAGATATTTTTATAGATATGGTTTGCTACCGTAAGCATGGTCACAATGAAGGTGATGAGCCTAAGTATACTCAGCCTCACTTGTACGGTTTGATTGCGAAAGTTAAAAATCCAAGAGAGTTATACTTAGAGAGACTTCTTGAAAGTGGGTCTTTAAATAAGGAACTGGCTAAAGAGATGCAAGATAAGTTTAAGTCTCTTTTGGCCGATAGATTTAATAATGTTAAACAAGATGCACTTCCTAAGAAGTCTAGCGGACCTCATAAAGAATGGAAAAATCTTAGATGGGCTAAAGATGAAGACTTTGAGTCTTCACCTGCAACTAAAGTTTCTAAAGCAAATTTAGAAAAAGTTCTCAAGGCCGTATCTTCTACACCAGAGGGTTTTAAAACATTAAGAAAGGCACAGAAGATTCTTGATAGTAGACCTGCTATGTTTAAGGCCGACAAGATAGACTGGGCCTTAGCTGAACTTCTTGCTTATGGAACTTTGCTCTCAGAAGATGCTAATATTCGTTTTACTGGTCAAGATGTAATTAGAGGAACTTTCTCTCATAGACATGCAAAGGTTTTTGATGAGAAGACTAACTCTGCTCACTGCGGACTTGCTCACATTGAAAATGCTAAAGGTAAGATAAGTATATATAACTCATTACTTTCAGAGTATGCAGTATTAGCATTTGAATATGGTTACTCTCAAGCAACTCCAAGAGCGCTGAATATTTGGGAAGCACAATTTGGTGACTTTTCAAATGGTGCTCAAATTGTTTTAGATCAGTTTATCTCAGCAGGTGAGAGTAAGTGGCAGAGAATGAGTAATATTGTCATGCTTCTTCCTCATGGATATGAAGGTTCAGGACCTGAGCATTCTTCGTGTCGACCAGAGAGATACCTACAATTATGTGCAGAAAATAATATGGTTGTTTGTAATTTTACAACGCCTGCAAATATGTTTCACGCTCTGAGAAGACAGTTGAAATGGGAGTTTAGAAAGCCACTAATCGTGTTTACTCCTAAGTCTCTACTTAGACATCCTCTATGTGTTTCATCCGTTGATGATTTTTCTAAAGGTGGATTGCAGGAGATTATTGATGACTCTTGGGTTAAAGCTAAAGATGTTAAAAAAGTTCTGCTATGTTCAGGAAAGGTTTATTACGATCTACTTGAAAAGCAGCAAAATGATAAGAGAAAAGACGTCGCCATCGTTAGACTTGAACAACTTTATCCACTTCCTGTTAAGCAACTTGAAAAAGTCTTAAAGAAGTATAAAGGTGCTAAGCAAGTGTGGGTACAAGAAGAGCCGATGAATATGGGGGCGTGGACTTTCTTAATGAGATGGAGAGAGATGTTTAGTGATCTAACTTGTATCTCTAGAAAATCAAGTGCATCTCCTGCTACAGGATATGCAGCAGTACATAATAAAGAACAAGAAGTAATTTTAGATAAGGCTTTTGCCAAATAAGGGTTTAATTATGAGTATTGAAATAAAAATTCCAAGTATTGGAGAATCAATTACAGAAGTTACTCTAGCTGCTTGGGTAAAAGCAGATGGTGACTACGTTGAAGAGGGTGATATCCTTTGTGAGATAGAGTCAGATAAAGCAACAGTTGAGCTTCCGGCCGAATCAAGCGGGGTTCTTAAAATAACAGTAGAAGAGGGGACAGACCTTGAAATTGGTGCCGTGATTGCGACATTAGATACAAGTGCTGCTGCTCCGGCAGGAGATACTCCAAAAGCACAAGAGTCCGCACCAGCTACTGAGGCGGTACCTGCTGCGACAAATGCCGCCAGTGGTGGAGATAAGAATTATCCTTCTCCTGCTGCGAAGAAAATTTTAGATGAAAAAGGTGTTGATGCTTCTTCTGTTTCAGGCAGTGGAAAGGATGGACGTATAACGAAAACTGATGCTCTTGGAGCAAGCTCTGCACCTGCTAAAGCAGCTTCTGCCCCAGCACAGGAAATGAGTAAAGTTGAACTCTCAGGTGGTGTAAGTAGAAATAAGAGAGTTGAAAAAATGACTCGTCTTAGAAAAACGATTGCTGCACGTTTAACGGAAGCAAAGAACTCTACAGCAATGCTTACGACTTTCAATGAAGTTGATATGTTCTATGTAATGGAGTTAAGAAATAAGTATAAAGAAGCCTTTAAAGAAAAGCATGACATCGGATTAGGATTTATGTCTTTCTTTACTAAGGCCGTAACAATGGCCCTTAAGGAAGTTCCTGGGGTAAATGCTCAGATTGATGGTGACTCTATTGTTTATCATGATTATGCAGATGTTGGAATTGCCGTTTCTACTCCAAAAGGGCTTGTTGTTCCAGTTGTAGAGAATGCAGAGAGTATGTCTTTAGCGCAAATAGAAAAAGAAATTAGACGTCTTGCTCTTAAGGGGAGAGATGGAAAACTGACTGTTGATGAAATGTCTGGTGGTACTTTCACTATTACTAATGGTGGGGTATTTGGATCAATGTTATCAACTCCAATTATAAATATTCCACAATCAGCTATCTTAGGAATGCACAATATTGTTGAAAGACCTGTCGCAATCAATGGTGAAGTTGTTATTCATCCTGTGATGTACTTGGCGCTGTCTTATGATCATAGAATTGTAGATGGAAAAGAATCAGTGACGTTCTTAAAAACTGTAAAAGAGCTCATTGAAGATCCTTCAAGAATGTTACTAGATATCTAATAGAGTTTTAGGAGTTAGAATGAAAGAATTTGATGTTACTATAATTGGCTCAGGACCTGGCGGATATGTTTGTGCAATAAGAATGGCACAATTAGGTTTTAAGACGGCCATTATTGAGAAATATAACACTTTAGGTGGAACTTGCCTTAATGTTGGATGTATTCCTTCAAAAGCATGGCTAGAGTCTAGTGAGAGATTCTACGATGCCTCTCATCACTTTGTTGATCACGGTATTGATACTGGAAAAATAAAGCTTGATATTAAGAAAATGGGTGCAAGAGTTGCTAAAGTTGTTGCTGACACTTGCGGTGGAATTGATTTTCTTATGAAGAAAAATAAGATTGAAGTTTTTAAAGGTCATGGCTCTCTAAAAGATAAGAATACAGTTATTATCAAGGGTGAGTCAGGGCAAGAAGAGATAAAGACTAAAAATATAGTTCTTGCCACAGGTTCAAAGCCCTCTAGTCTTCCTTTTATTAATATCGACAAGAAAAGAGTGATTACTTCAACAGAAGCTTTAAAGTTAGAAGAAGTTCCTAAGCACTTAGTGGTAATTGGTGGAGGAGTTATTGGTCTAGAAATGGGACAAGTTTTTCTGCGTTTAGGATCTAAAGTTTCAGTGGTTGAGTATGCGGATACTATCATTGGTATGATGGATGGTGATTTAGGTAAGAATTTACAAAGAGTTTTAAAGAAGCAGGGCATGGAGTTTCTAACTGGTCATGGTGTAACAGCTGTTGAGGCCAAAGGAAAGAATGTTAAAATCACTGCGACTAAGAATAAAGATCAAAGTGTAGTTGAACTTGATGCTGATTACTGCCTTGTTGCAGTAGGAAGAAGACCATTTACAGACGGTCTAGGTCTGGAAAATGCAGGAGTGGCCATAAGCGATCGTGGACAAGTGATTACAGATGAACATTTAAGAACAAATGTTGATAATATTTTCGCAATTGGAGATGTTACTAAAGGTGTAATGCTAGCACATAAGGCGGAAGAGGAAGGTGTTTATGTTGCTGAACTATTGGCAGGCCAAAAACCTCATCTAAACTACGATCTTATTCCAGGGGTTGTCTATACTTGGCCAGAAGTATCAAGTGTTGGACAAACTGAAGAGCAATTAAAAGCGAATAAAGTACCATATAAAAAAGGTTCGTTTCCTTTTAAGGCTTCTGGTCGTGCTAGAGCAGGGAATGAGTCTGATGGACTTATTAAAGTACTTGCGCATAAGGAGACGGATGAGATTCTTGGTGTTCATATGATAGGGCCTCGTTGTGCTGATCTCATCGGAGAAGCCGTTGTGGCAATGGAGTATCGTGCATCTGCAGAAGATATAGCTCGTATTTGTCATGCTCATCCGACTTATACAGAAAGCTTTAAAGAAGCTTGCCTCGCGGCAACTGAAGACAGAGCTCTTCACATATAGACTTGAATGGCCGAGAGATTATCTCGGCCTCTAGTCGGAAAAATTATCCTCTCAAGTAATAATCCCTTTCATTATTCAAAATTTCTCTCATTTTTCTCGATAAGCTAACTGAATTAGTTTATGTCAGAGGACAATATGAGTAATAGTAAATTTAATTTAAAAAATAAGCTCAAAGAACTATCAGCTTCAGATGAAAGTCTAGCCGATATCCAAAGAGATATTTATCCTCCAGTTATAGAAGGAGTTAAAGAAGTTCAAAATACTTGTCCTATTTCTCTCGTTCCACCTAAATTTAATAAAGAAAAATTTGAAAATCTTGTTGTTGAAGAAGTTGAAGTTAAAGAGCAGAGCTCTATAGAAAAAGAGTTTGAGAAAAATCAAGAAAATGATCGCAATATAGTTAGAAGATCAATATCAGAAGATAGTTCAGAGATTAAGAATCTAAAGAAATCTAGAAAGAGTGACTTGGATATCTTTATTGAGTCAAAAAAATCAATTACTGAGTTGCAAGAAAAAGGTATAGAGCTAAAAAATACAATCGACATTGAAAAAGATAAGAATGTTGAGGTTAGAGAAAAGCTAACTTCTATCAAAAGAGAAATAAGTGAGCTTACTTCACAGATTGAGAAGAGCAAGAGCGAGAGTATCGATCTCACTATTGAGAATGATAGTATTACCAATGAACTTGTTCGTCTTGAAGGTACTAGAGATCATTTAGATGAAACACTAAAGAATATTTCTAAAAATGCTAGTGAAGTGGCACAAAGTCTTGCTAGTGCTCATAGAGATAGAAATGATCTGATCTCATTAATGAGTGCCAATCAAGGTCTTATTGAGGATTTAAAAAAGAAAATTATTGTAAATAAAGAGACCATTTCTTCAGTTAGAAATGATATAGAATTTAAGAATAAACAAATATCAAATCAGAATAATGAAAATGAATTATTAAATGAAGAGATTTTACAGCTTGCTAAGAAGAAAGAAAGTCTCTCCCAAGAAGTCATAACACTTGAGCTAGAGCTTGAATGTGAAAAAGAAAATCTGGTCAAACTCAAAGAGAAGAGTTTATCAATAAGAGAAAATATCTCGCTTTTAGAAAATAAGAGTATTAGCTTAAGTGAGAGTCGTAAGAAACTTGCTTCTGAGTACCAAGAATATGAATCTCTCTATATTGGTCTTGATCAGACAAGATTAGAACTCGAGGCTGAATTAGAATCTAAGACAGAACTTATTTCTAATTATGATTCAAAAATTTCTAGATTACAGGAAAAATGTAATTTAGAGGCCAGCAAAAATAGTTCTCTAAAAGAATTATCTATAAATAGAAAAAGAGAAATCGAAAAGTTACAGAAAGTTTTTGAGATTAAAAAGTCAAAAATAGCTTCTTTAGAGACAAGTAACTACGAGTATGAAAGAGATAGTGAAGTCATCCTAGGTGAGATTGAAGAGCTAAAAGTGCATAGCACAGCTCTTGAGAGACGACTTAGTGGACTTAATTTTGATACGAAGAACTACCAAGCTGAGATCAAGGCATTTAGGGAGCAATTAGAAGACTTGAAAAAAGAGAACTTATCTCTTGAAAATAGAATATCTAATGCTACTGAACAAAGAGAGATCAGTTTAGAGAAAATCTCAGCACTAAGAGTTGATATTCATCGTCACTCAGCGACTTATGAGCAAAGGGTAGATGAATTATCAAAAGCTGATGCTGACTTCTTGAGACAGAGTAATAGTGTCGCTCAACTAAAAACAAAGAAAGAAGACCTTGGAACACTATTAGCGAAGACAGAGTCAGAGCTAGCAAAGAAAGTTTACGAACTCAAAGGACTTATATCTAAAAAGAGAGAGCTTAGTACTTATATTACTACCTCAGAAGACCATCTTGTTAATTTAACAAATAAAATTACTCTGAGAACACAAAATATTACAGAACTGAAGAATAGAAAGATTTCCTTATTAGATGAGAAATTAGCTCTTGAGGAACAAGTTGTTAAGGCAACTGGGCAAGTTTCTAGTTTAGATTCTTCTCTTTATAGTGAGAAGGAGATCGTTACTAACTGTGAAAGAGATGTAAGAGAAGTTAATCAAAGAATTGAAGAAATTCAAGCGTTTAAAACTCAGCTAGAAGAAGAACTAATTGCAACTAAGAATAAAAAAGAAGAGCTTACGCAAGAAAATGAGCGGCTCTATGTTGCACGTAGAAATATCGAAACTGATACACTTAAAGTAGAGAGACAAAAGAGTGAATTACAAAATGATCTTGTAAGGCTCACTGAAAAGAATACACTTCTAAATAAAGAGTTTACTATTAGTGATGCTAAATTTAGAAATGAATCAAAGATTATTGCTGAATTGGAATCTCAAAAGAATAAGCTTGTTGAGCAAATTGAGACTAGGAAAACTCTTGTTGAAAAGAAAAGAAGTGACCATAAGAAACTCATACAAGTTGAAAGAGATCTTACTAATGAAATTGATAGTCTCACAAATCATTTCAAAAACTCGAATACAGAGATCATTACTTCAACTATTGATGTAAAGAAAATAAGGGATGAGATTGCGCTTAAAAGAGAGCAACTCGATGAGGCGAAGAAGGCCTATGGTGGACTTACTGGTCAATCTCGAAACTTGAAAGAGGACCATGAGCAACAGATCATGATTTTAAAGGAACTGAGTCAGACTAAAGATAAGTATTTGTCTTTAATTGATGAATTATCAGTAAAGAACTCTAGAAAGTTTTCAGAAATTAACGAAAAGAATAGAGTTATTGAAAATTTAAAAGATGAAGTAAGTACTTTAAAAGAGAATGTTACTCTTCTTCAAAACTATAGAAAGAAAAAGGCGGCTTAGGTCTTTACAAGGCCTGAGCTAAGTAGCTCTACATAATTCTTAGGGTAAAGAATATGTTTAAGTATTTTTTGCTCTTTGCCTTCAAAAGTAAGATATTCCTGATCTAGATAATATATTTGTTGTTCACTTAATGTTGGATTTATTTCAATTATCTTGTTTTGTAAGTCAAGACCTGAAAATCTCTTCTCATTAATTATGATATTTTGAACATTATTTAAATAATCTATGTCTATGTTTTTTACCTTTACACACCATCTAATTTTTCCAAATCGATAAAGATCAGTTTCAATTGTAATATACTTTGCTTCAAATAATCTTCTTTCCATATCGACTAATTGATTACTATTACTATGACAGATATGAAATTGAAATAAATAGGGAAGATGTCTTGGTGAATTTAAATCCATTAATTTAGATTCATTTTCAAGTCGTGTGTCTAGCTCAAGTCTGGAAATAAGATCTCCGTGAGACTCGATTGCCCAGATAACTTTTTTAGTATTAAGGCAAATCTTATCCAAGAGAGACGTTAAGAAATTAGATACGGGCTGATAGATAAAGTAAATATCATACTGAGAGAGGTCCATAGTTAGTGCATTCTCGTGATGTATTAAACTATTCTCTAGTGATAATTCTTTTAAAATTCCTTTAGAGTAAGCAACTCTTTGTTCTATAACTTCAATTGAACTAATTGATTGTAATCCAAGAGCATGACAGAGAATAGACCCTTTTGAATATGCACTTCCAAGATCAACCATTGTTTTTCTATTATCTTCAAGTAAGAGAATCATTTTATAATAGTCATACCAACTTGTGCTCAGTGCAGAATCTTCTAATTTCTCTCCAGCATAAGTCGAGCTTTGATCAATTGAGGGGCGAAGCTGGGCCTCGATTTTGGATGGTAAAAAATTGAAGTATTGGTCACAGAATTCGTTAAATTCTTTATCTTTAAGCTTATTAATTTGTAAAAAAAATGAGTTATTTTTGTTCATAAATTAAAGATTCCTATGATTTCGGTCGCTTGGGAGACTTATCTGAGCAATTAACTTTCACGCGATCTATTGAGTTTCTCGTGCCAAATACCGATAAATACATTGAGATCATACTATTTGGAGGAGTATATCGCAAAATTTTACTTAATTCAGACAGACAATAAAGTCTTAAAGATGTTGGATATCTTTGAGATTGTTTCTCTT
Source organism: Halobacteriovorax sp. HLS (assembly GCF_004006665.1). Taxonomy (NCBI): domain Bacteria; kingdom Pseudomonadati; phylum Bdellovibrionota; class Bacteriovoracia; order Bacteriovoracales; family Halobacteriovoraceae; genus Halobacteriovorax; species Halobacteriovorax sp. HLS. The sequence continues at coordinate 2,670 of NZ_QOCL01000001.1, read as the reverse complement.
TTAGAGTCAAAGACTCTACAGGCGAACTCGTACGTCTTCGAGTTAAGAAAGAAGCAATGGATCCAAGTAAGAGCAATTGATGTTCTTGTTCACACGGGATACAAATTTTCTGCTTCTGAAAATTTTGATGAACCTACATTTATTCCACCACATAAACTACCTGAAGACTTTAGTTACGATGTTAGTAATGGTGATTATCTTTACTTGCTAAATCATTTAAATAAGATTCAGTCTCGAAAAGAACAATTAGAGAACTCTGATGATTCGGTTAAAAATAATAAAGAAAGAATGCAACTAGAAAGTACTATCGTTGAGCTTAATGAAGTGATTTCTAAACTAGATTCCGAAAATCAAGTGAACAAAGAATTGAATGGCGATTTAGAGAACTTACTTTATGAGTTAAAATCAAATATTCAAAAAAGTGAACATAGAGTTAATGCTCTTGAAAATGAACTCTTGCAAAAAGAAGTAGAGCTTAACGATACTGTTGATAAATCAAATAGAGAGTTAGAACAATACAGGCAAGACTTTAAAGAGAATATAGAAGAATCATCTAAATCAAAGATGCAAGTTCAGTCTTTACTTTATAAAATTGAATCCTTAAAGTTTGCACTCAGAGTAGAAAAAGAAAAATATCAAGACCTAAAAGATGTATTCAATAATCAAAACTCTCATAAAGAAAAAGATACAATTAAGGACAAAGTTCTTGAACAAGCATTTAGTTACTTTATTCAAGGCCCAGTTGGAAATGGTTCTTCTGAACTTGAGATTGAAAAACTAAATAAGAAAATAGAATTTTTAAATGCTGAATTAGATGAAAAAGACAGCTACCTTAAAAAGAAAGTAGCAGATTTTGATAAAGAGCTTGCTGCAAAAGATATCTCTTTAAATAAGAAGATTAATACACTTAAGAGCGAGCTCCTTGAAAAAGAGGACTTCTATAAGGATAAAATTGCTACTTTCTCATCCTCTTGCGGTGAAGATAAAGAACTTTATAGAGAAAAAGTTACTGATTTAGAGCGCAGGTATCAAGTAAAGATTAGTGAACTTGGAAATGACAAGCGTGAACTTAAAGCACGAATTAGTTCTCTAGAATCTGAGTTAGAAAAGTCTTATGAGAAGTCCGATGCTTTAATTAACACAGTTTCAAGACCGACTACTGATGCTGTGAAAAATGATGCGAAATTTATTGAACTCAAAGATCGATTTGAAAAGTCTGTAGAAAATTATGAGCAAATGCTTGCTTTTAAAGATGACAAGATAAAGAACCTTATTAATGATCAGCAATCTGGTTCTACGAACACAATTACTGAGATTGATAATCTAGAAGTTGAGAAATTAAGAACTCTTAATAGAAATTATGTGAAAGAAAAGGAGCTGTTAGGCGCTCAAATTAAGAAACTTTCTGAACAGAGAATGGATCTTGCTAAGAGAGTTGAAGCTCAGCAAGGTGAGATTAAAGAATATAAGAATATAAATCAAAAATTAATCGCTCAAATAGAGGAGCTTGAAAAGCGCTCTAGTGCATATAAAGATGAGTATAAGAAATTATTTGAAAAGAATAATAAGGCCATACAGAAGATTCAGGCCCAAAGCTCAAAATTAAGCTCTCTTGCTGATGAAAAACAAGTTGGACTTGTTCAATCGCAAAAAGAGGTTGATGAGCTTGTTAACCAGATGCTTGATTATAAGTCACAAGCGGAAAAGGAAAAGAAGCGTGCTCTTGAGCTTGCTAAGAACTTAGAACAGATAAAAGAGTCAGAAAGTAAAATTGAACTCGAGTCTGTAAAGAGTAGCTCTGAAGATGACTCTAGCTCTAGTCAAGATGAGCTTAATAGATTGATTGGAGACTCTTACGAAGTTGAAAATGATGCGATCTGGACTGTTCAGTTTGAAGATGGAATGAAGTCAGGTCCACATCCTTTCTCAGTTGTTTACGATATGAAAGAAAAAGGGGAGATTACTCCTACAACGAGAGTAAAGAAGGCCGGGGACGGGTTTAAGAATTGTGCAGATATTTTTGAACTATCCACAAGAGTTTTCACTCACGGTGAAGATGAGAATCGTAGATTCTTTATTAAGAGAAACTCTGTCCGAGTTCCTTATTATGAGTTAATAACTTTTGAGATGGGTGGAAATGAGTTTAAGGGATACTGTACTAGTATCAGCTCCGGTGGAATATTTATCGAACTCTCAAATGTAAAGAGTGATGACTTAAAAGTAAAGAATAAGGGAAGAGTGCTCTTTCCTGCTGGAGCAATAGATAGACCATTTAATTGTGTTGCTCAGATTATGAATGTTTCCGAATCAAGACCAAAAGGTATAGGGCTGATGTTTATTGATCTGCCTGAAGCTGCCAAAGAAGATATCCTTAATTACGTTAATACTTACTTAAATAGAAGTAAGAAGAGCGCTTAGGTTAGAATCGCTACTTTATATACCCAACAATATCGCGACTCCATTCTCCGTTAAAAAAATAGAAGTACTTACCAAACTAAGAATAATTTAAGGATGAACACACTTAATGGTGTTTTCTCTGCGTCACAAGTCTAAAGAACAGGCATGAAAATTCAATCGTTTATAATTGGTTTACCACAACTAATTAGTAACAAAGGAATTATTCATGCCCAGTAATGAGCTTACTAAATTTTTACTATTACCAAAACTAGA